>JBGQNJ010000344.1:0-2001 GCA_041501065.1 Dehalococcoidia bacterium | reverse complement strand
CGGACAGCTTCGACGCTATGACCAGCGACCGGCCCTACAAGCCGGGTCGCTCGTCGGCCGCGGCGATGCAGGAGGTCATGGCCTGTTCCGGCAGGCAGTTCAGCCCGAAGGTCGTGCAGGCGCTGGCGCAACTCTACAAACAGCGGAAGCTCCCGCGACGCCGCTCGCGCATTGTCGTCGAAGAGCAGGCCGCGTAGGGGCGGGCCTCAGTGCCCGCCCAGGGTTCGCCCAACCGCGAAACGCGGATTCCTAATCGCGCGGCATTTCTGCCCCTGGGGCCGCGACGTCCCAGTCATCATGCTGCCCTTGCTGTCCCTCTCTGAATCCGCCGCAAAAGCTCGTCGAACCGATCGAAGCCCTCGTCCATGCCCTCTCGCATCCCCGATTCGAGCATCCCGTCGCGGTCCTCGACCGTCTGGAAGACAATCCGGTTCGTCACCTTCGTCTTGCCGCCGGACTCTTCGAGCGTCGCCGTGTTGAAGTTTACGTGTCCCGGCATTCCTTCCCATTCGAAGGTCTCGACAATCCGCTCCGGCGGCAAGACATCGTGATAGACGCCGTGGAACGCGAACTCGTTGCCTTCAGGGTCGCGCTGGACGATTCGCCAGCTACCGCCCCGTCTCGCCTCCATCTTCTCGACGACAGTCGTATAGCGGCTCGGTCCCCACCACTCAGCTCTGAGCTTGGGGTCCAGATACGTCTTGAACACCAGCTCGCGCGGCGCGTCGAAGACCCGCGTGACGATGATCTCCTGCTTTCCCGGCTCGGCGATAAGATTTGTCTCTGACATCGTGATTTCTCCTTCCTCCTCCAACTACTCCCACGACTAACACTAAAGCTTACGTGTGCGCTGTGCGAGGATTATGAAACCCTATTTCTGTCACATGCAGGAAGCGTGAAGGTCCCCGCGATGCCCCAGGAGCTTCGCATAGGGGGGAGGAGGAAGGAGGAAGGAGGAATGTAGGGGAGGACTTCAGTCCTCCCGCCCGGTTCAGGCCGTGCCTGCCCCCGTCGCCGTTCCTCGGACTAACGGCCCGACCGAATCGCATGCTGCGGCCTTTCACCTCCCTCCGTGCCAAACCCCTATCCGTGGTTGATGTGGACGGCCTTCGTCTCCAGGAAGATCTCCAGTCCCTCTTCGCCCTGCTCGCGCCCGATGCCGCTCTGTTTGTAGCCGCCGAACGGCATGTTTCCGATTCCGGCGGTATGGTAGCTGTTCACCCACACCGTGCCGGCCTTCACGCCCCTGGCGAACCTCATGACCGTGCGCAGGTCCCGCGACCACACACCGGCCGCCAGCCCGTAAGCAGTGTCGTTGGCGATGGCCAGCGCCTCGTCGAGGTCGTCGAACGTGGCGACGGTGAGCACCGGACCGAAGATCTCCTCCTGGGCGATGCGCATGTGGTTGTCGACCTCGTCGAACACCGTCGGCTCGATGAAGAAGCCGTTGTCGTAGAGAGCGCCGGTCAGGCGGTTGCCGCCCTTGACCAGCCGCGCACCCTCCTGCTTCCCCAGCTCGATGTAGCCTTCGACGATCCTTAGCTGCTCTTCCGATACCAGCGGCCCCATGTTCGTCGACGGGTCCAGAGGGTCGCCCACCTTCATGCCGTCGACGAGCGCGAGGAGCTTCTCCATGAACTCGCCGTGGATGCGACGCTGGAGGAGCAGCCGCGTCCCGGCGTGGCACGTCTGGCCGCAGTTCAGAAAGACGGCCACCTGTGCGCCGGCGACCGCGGCGTCGAGGTCGGCGTCGGCGAAGACGACGTTCGCGGACTTGCCGCCCAGCTCCAGCGTTATGCGCCTGACGTTCCCCGCGGCCAGCTCCATGATTCGACGCCCCGTCGCGGTGGAGCCCGTGAAGGAGACCTTGTCGATGCCCGCGTGCGTGACGAGCTTCTCGCCGATGACACTGGACCTGCCGCTGATGACGTTGATGACGCCCGCGGGCACGCCCGCCTCGCTGAAGATGCGCGCGACCTCGTACGTCGTCGCGCCGGTGTG
>JBGQNJ010000343.1:0-2004 GCA_041501065.1 Dehalococcoidia bacterium | reverse complement strand
TCCGGCGGCGGCGCGGGCGGCTCTGTCACGACCGGCGGAGTCGGCGGTTTCGGGTCGTTCGACACCAGGTCGCAGGCGATGAGGACGGCTAAGCTGAGCAGCGCGGCCATGAGAAGGCTCGCTCCCCCAAACACCACCCGGTAGCTTCTCTCCACCCTACTACTCACCTACGATCTGCACGATTACGTCTCGACGCCGCGGCCGGATATCGAAGTCAATATGTACTATCTGCTGCCACGTGCCGAGCGTCAAGACGCCATCCACGAACGGCACCGACAGCGACGGCCCCAGCAGTGAAGCGCGTACGTGGCTGTGCCCGTTGCCGTCGTGCCAGCGCTCGTTGTGGCGATAGTAGCGGTCGCGCGGCGCCGTCTCGTCGAACACCTGCTGCAGGTCCGCGACCGCGCCCGGCTCGAACTCGATCGTCGTCAGCGCACTCGTCGAGCCCGGGCAGAACAGCGTGACGACGCCCGACGCCGCGCCCGATTCGCCGACTGCGCGTGCCACCTCGTGCGTGATGTCCTGCGTGTCGCCGTTGCCCCGTGTCTCCAGCGAAATCCTCTTCGTAGTCACCATTGTCCAGACCTCATCTCCTCCTTGATACTTGATATCTTAGGGCCGTTGCCGCGGCCCGTCGAGGGAGAAGGCTGACGATGGCGGAAGCGACCGAAGAAGCGGCGGAGCAGGCGTCCCCGGGATGGCTCGGGCGGCCCGTGGCTTCGCTGTCCTTCCCTCATTTCCGGCTCTTCTGGCTGAGCAACCTCGTCGTCGGCATGGGGCTGATGGTGCAGTTCACGGCGCGCGGCTGGCTGATCGTCGACCTCACGAAGTCGGCGTTTCTGCTCGGGGCCGTCGACGCCGCGTGGGCGCTTGCTGCCGGCCTGGGCTCGATCCCGATGGGTATCGTCGCCGACCGCGTCAACCGGCGCAACCTCCTTGCGGCGGGAAACATCGTCATCCTCGGCAGCGCGCTGGTTATCGGACTGCTCGTCGCGACGGGCCTCATCGCCATCTGGTGCATCATCGTCGCGGCCGCACTCGAAGGGCTCCTGTTCGCCGGGCGCATGCCGGCGGGCCAGGCGATGACGGCGCGACTCGTGCCCGAGGAAAACCTGATGAACGCTGTCTCGCTCAACTCCGCCAGTCATAGCCTGCCGAGCATCGCCGGACCGGCCGTCGGCGGCGTCCTGGTCGCCGGCCTGGGGATAGCCGCCGCCTATTTCACCACCGCCGGCGCCCTTTTCGTCGCCCTGCTGCTGATGCTGGCCGTCGCCGCGTCCTTCGGGAGCGTCGAGCGGGACCCGACGAAGAGCGTCCTCCACGACGTGAGCGAAAGCTGGGCCTATCTGCGGGCGCACCGCGACCTCATGAGGCTAACGCTGGTCATGATGATACCGTTTGTCCTGGGGCAGTCATACGTCCTGCTGCTGCCCCTCTTCGTCGAGAAGGAGCTGCACTCGGGGCCGCAGGTCTTCGGGGCACTGAGCGCCTGCCTGGGCGCGGGCAGTGTCATCGGCGCGACGGCCGTGGCGACGTTCGGCAAGCAGCGACAGATCGGCCTGCTGATGTTCCTCGGCGTGCTGGGAACGGGTCTCGCGACGATCGTCTATTCGCTTTCTCAGTGGCCGGCCCTGACCGGCGCAGTCCTCTTCGGCGCAGGGATCGCGGAGGCGACGCTGTTCGCGGCCTACGAGACGTTGCTGGTGGTGCGTCTGCCCGACGCGATGCGCGGCCGCGTCCTGGGGCTGCTGTTCACACTTATCGGGGTATTCCCGGCCAGCGCGATGGTCGCCGGCGCCATCGCCGACGTCATCGGGATGCGGCCGCTGGCGATGATTGAGGGGGTCATCATCGTCGCGATGGCGTATGTGGCCTGGCGCGTGACGCTGCGACAAGCGGTGACGGCCAGCGACGCGGATTAGGGGTGGATGACCCTGTTCCCCTACAGTGTCGCCTGCCGTGATAGACTGTGGCCGCGATGGGCAGGATGTCCTTCTTCGAACG
>JBGQNJ010000342.1:0-2009 GCA_041501065.1 Dehalococcoidia bacterium | reverse complement strand
GACGGGCATCATGCCGACGTTCATGGACCGCTTTGCCAAGAGCGGTGTCGCGCTCGATTGGGGCGTGCCGACGGGATTGAGGTCGTAGCCTATGATAGCCGGGCTTGCCGCAGCCTTCGTCTTCCTCGCGCTCCTCTGCGCCGTCGTCGGTTTCCACATGGTGAACGGCAGCGTCGAGGAGGAGAGACGCATCCGCACTCTCAAGGCGCAAGGGCCCGCGCAGGGAGCAGACGCGCGGTCGCTGTTGCGACGTAGCACGTCGGCGATACCGGCGCTGCGTCGCGTGCTCGATACAAGCACCTGGGCAGACCGCGCCGCGCTGGATTTGGAGCGGGCTCACCTCAGCCTGCGCGTGGGCGAGTACCTTATGCTGCGCTTCTTCACGGCGGTCCTGCTCTTCGCGATTCCTTTGTTCGTGATGCGAGGTCGACGAGAGGGACTCATCGCGGCGATACCGCTGGCGCTGGTGGGGTTCATGCTGCCGGCGCTATACGTTGCCCTGAGGAAGCGGCGCCGCCGGTACGCGATCGATAAGCAGCTCGCCGAGGGACTGAGCTACATCGCCAACTCGATACGCGCCGGCTTCGCTATGCTCCAGGCGTTCGACGCCGCCGCTCAGCGATTGCAGCCGCCTCTCTCGGAGGAGTTCTCGCGCCTCGTCGCCGACGTGCGGCTCGGAGCGAGCCTGGAAGATGCGCTAACAGCGATGGGCAACCGCGTGGGCAGCTATGACCTCGACATGGTGATAACCGCCATCCTGATCCAGCGCAGTAGCGGCGGCAATCTCTCCGAGGTCCTCGACAACGTGGCGGAGACGATCCGGGAGCGCGACCGTATTCGCGGCGAGATACGCGTGTTGACCGCCCAGCAGCGTTTCGCTGCCTGGGTGCTTTCGCTGTGGCCGGTAGTGCTCGCGGGAATCTTCTTCCTGCTCAACCCGGACCTCATGTCGAATCTGTGGAAAGAGCAGGCCGGGGTGGTGATGCTGGTGATTGCCGCCGTCCTGCAGGTGCTCGGCTTCGTCACGATACGTCGCATTGTTGCCGTTGACATCTAGGTGAAGCGATGATCCTTCCAATCCTGAGTTCAATCTTCGTCTTCCTGGCCGTTGGGGCGGTGGCAGTCTGGCGAGTCCAGCAGGCGACGGCCCAATTCGATTCCCGCGTGCGTACACTGGCCAACCCGCGTATACAGTCGCTGGCTCTGCGAGAGGTGCCCTTCGAGCATCGGGTCGTCCTGCCGGTTGTCGGCGGGATTGCGAGCGCGATCATCGCCGCTCTGCCGCCGGCGTTCATCGCCCGAACGCGGCGTACTCTCGTTGCCGCCGGCGAACCGATGGCTCTCGTCACATTCTTCACGTTCGTCCTTTTCCTCGCCGTGCTACTGCCGGGCACATACCTGCTCGTGGCCTGGGCAGCCAACGGCAGTTCGTTCTCCGCCAGAATCATTCTCGCAGCGCCGCTGCTCGTCCTGCTCGGCGTGGTGCTGCCTTTCCTCTGGTTACGACGGCACGCCCGCCGGCGCCGGCTCATCATTTGGCGCGGGCTACCCGACGCCTTCGACCTGATGACGACCTGCGTCGAGGCTGGCCTGGGACTCGATGCCGCTTTCCAGAAGGTATCCGAGAAGTTGGGCGGCCCGGTCTCCGACGAGTTCGCCGAGATGCTGCGCGAGGTGGCGATGGGCAAGACCCGCCGCGACGCCTTACACGACATGGGGGAGCGCACCGGCGTGCCCGACCTCCAGGCGTTCGCCAACACGATCGTCCAGGCGGAGGAGTTGGGAACCAGCCTCGGCACTGCTCTGCGGGTGCAGGCAACCGATCTGCGGCGCCGTCGCAGGCAGCATGCGGAAGAGGAGGCACGCCGCGCCCCGGCGAAGATGGTATTCCCCCTTGTCTTCTTCATCCTCCCCTCACTATTCGTGGTCATCCTCGGACCCATTGCCATTGAGCTGATAAAAGTCTTCAACGAGTAGCGAGGGCCGTGCCGTGAAGGCTCAGGAACACG
>JBGQNJ010000341.1:0-2035 GCA_041501065.1 Dehalococcoidia bacterium | reverse complement strand
CCTCGTCGGACAGATTATGAAGGAGACGCGCGGCCGCGCCAACCCGGGGATGGTCAACGATCTGCTGCGGCAGAGGCTAAAGTCGTAACCGTCTTTGCGTTGCCCCTCCTGACTTAGCTATGATTGGCGACAAATGAGGGCAATCCGGCAGAGCAACTTCATCAAGTGGTTCTACCTGGGCATCAACGTCAAGCGGTGGCTACTGCTGATGAGCCTGGGCGTAGCCATAATGGGCCTGGGCTTCTCCTACTTCCTGCGCGAGGTCTACGTCTCCTACACCTTCCCTGATTCCGTCTACTACATCACCCTTCAGTTCCTGCCTCGCTGGTTCAGAGGCCTCCTCTTCATCGGCATCAGCGGCGGCGTGATCCTGTTCGCCTTCTGGCGACTGAACAATTCCCTGCTCTCCGCCCTCCTGCGCCGCAGCGGCGACGAGAGCCTGGTCAGCGTCCTCTACAGCAGCCGCTACCTGGCGCGCGGCCCGAAGGTCGTCGCCATCGGCGGCGGGACCGGCCTGTCGACGCTGCTGCGCGGCCTCAAAGAGTACTCCGGCAACCTGACGGCGGTCGTGACGGTCGCCGACGACGGCGGCAGCTCCGGCCGGCTGCGTCGCGAGCTCGGTATCCTCCCGCCGGGCGACGTGCGCAACTGCATCGCCGCGCTCGCCGACGCGGAGCCTTTGATGACGAGGCTCTTCCAGTACCGCTTCAGTGAAGGCTCCGGCCTGGAGGGTCACAGCTTCGGGAACTTGTTCATCGTCGCCATGTCCGGCGTGACGGGCAGCTTCGAGGAGGCGGTCCGCGAGACGAGCCGCGTCCTGGCCGTGCGCGGCAACATCCTCCCTTCGACGCTCGCCAACGTAACGCTCTCCGCCCACACCGAGGACGAAGAGGTCATCCACGGCGAGTCCAACATCACAGACTCTCCGAGCCGCATCCGCGAAGTCTACCTCCAACCCGCGAATGTTGAGGCCAATCCCGACGCCGTGCGCGCGATTCTGAACGCCGACATCATCGTCGTCGGGCCGGGCAGCCTGTTCACCAGCGTCATGCCGAACCTCCTCGTCGATGGCATCCGGCAGGCGGTGCAGGCGTCGCCGGCTCTCAAGATATACGTGTGCAACGTCGCTACGCAGCGCGGTGAGACGGACTCTTTCACCGTCGGCGACCACTTCAGCGCCCTACAGCGCCACCTCGGCGGTCACTTCTTCGACTACGTGCTCGCCAACAGCAACACCCGCGGCAAGCTGCCCGAGAAGGCGCGCTCGCAGCCCGTGATCATCGACAAATCGCACCTCAACGGCGCGCGTGTGATATCGGCGGACGTGGTCAGTGAAGATAATCGCTATCACCATGACCCGAAGAAGCTCGCCGACACCCTCGTCCACCTCTACTACGAGCGCCACCAGCTTGAGCAGCTCATCGACAGGGCCACCGAAAGCGTCACGGCCTGATTCGGACTAGCGGCTAAGCCGGGAATCGGGTAGATTGTTCAATGCTATGGATCTCAGCAGCCTGTTCCTGGCCGTCATCGGCGCGACCTATCTGAATATCATCCAAATAATCGTGTCCGCGGTCCTGGTGGTGGTCATCCTGCTCCAGGTGCGCGGCTCGGGCTTTGGTGAGCTGGGTACGCAGTCCGTCTTCCGCACGCGACGAGGCGTCGAGAAGACGCTCTTCCAGGCGACGATCGTCCTGGCGATCGTTTTCATCCTCGTCTCCATGTGGAGCGTCGCATCCTGAGTCTGTGGCCTTTCCTCCGGCTGCCGTCTATTCCTGAGAGCGGGGCCTCGACGTGACAAGCAAAGCGCGCTCCCGGTGGCTCCTTCCTGCGGCCGTGGCGTCGGGGATCATCGTTCTCGCCGCTCTCTGGTACACCACGTCGCATTCGTCGGAAGCCAATCCGCCGGCGCCTGTCGTGACCTATAGCGAAGGCGTCGCGGGCACGTTCAGTCGCATAGACCCGCTGTACGACTCGTTCAACGAGGTCGACTCCGACCTAACGGCGCTTGTCTTCTCCGGTCTGACGCGCCTGG
>JBGQNJ010000340.1:0-2038 GCA_041501065.1 Dehalococcoidia bacterium | reverse complement strand
GCCAAAGCCGTCATGGGTCGCTCCCGGCCACCGCTGATAGCGAGGGTCGCCGCACGTCGCTCGATGCGGAAGCAAGGGCGGTACTGAGGTCGCCGCCGCACTTTACAACCGACGTGTGGATGCCCGCCGCTGCCAGCGCGCCGAAGACGACGAGCGAATCGCGCTCGGCGCCGAACGTGCCGGCCTCGATGAGGACGGCCGCCAGCTTCGCGCCGCGCTCAGCGGACACCCGCAAGCTGAGAACCCAGTCGTCCTGCGTCGACGGCGTGATCACGACAACGGTGCTGTGCCGCCCGAAGCGCTTCCCCTCCTCGTTGAGGAGCTGCGCCAAAGAGATATCGCCGGTGGCGCGCATCATCGCCAGCGATTCCAGGATGCGCACGTATTGCGCCAACCCTCGCTCGGGCGGAACGAGGTGCAGGGTCTGCCCGAAGGCCATCAGCCCGATGGAGCGGCTGCTCTGGCAGAAATGGCTGGCAATCGAGGCCGCGAGCGTGACCGCGTACTCCTCGGTCGACTCGTCGCGGCTGCCGGCCTTGCCTACCGGCAGGCAGGCCTGGGTCTTCGCCTCGAGGTCCATCACGATCCAGACGTCGCTGGCGGGGTCCATCTCGAAGAGCTTGACCATGAGCTCGCGGGTGCGGGCCGTGCTCGGCCAGTGGATGCGGTTGTAGCTGTCGCCGAAGGCGTACTGCCGCACGCTGACGGCATTCGACGTGACGTAGTGCGTCGGCCGGTGCAACGGCCCCTCGCCGAGTAGCTCCGCCAGCGGCAGGCGCACGCCGCTGAGCTCGACGGGCCGTGGGTAGACCAGGACGGTCTGCGGGCGGCCGAAGGACTTCGTGAAGTGGAAGAGGCCGAACGGGTCGCCGCTCGTCACCGTCACGCGACCTAGCGTGTACAGGCCGCGCCGTCCGCAGGTGCTGACCGCTTTCCAGGAGCGTCGCTGCCGCGGCCGGAGGGAGACTACGCGCCGGATCGCGTGCCCCGGCAGGTCCGAAGGCTCGTCGACCTCCAGCCAAAGCTTCGAAAGCCAGCTCCGATTCTGAACCGAGATACGTTCGCTCAGCGGTTGTCCCTGTTGCAGCCGATCCGTCGCGCGCTGGATCTCGGCGTGGACGCCCCAGAGGCTCAGGCGAGCCCAGAGGAAGCAGAGCGGCAGTGCCAGCAGGATGACGTAGGCGAGCCGGAAGGGGAGCCAGAACCCGGTGGAGAAAGCGGGAATGAGGGACGCGACAAGGATGACACACAGCACCAGGACGGAGCGGTAGCGCCGGAAGAATCTTCGGGAAGCGGCCATGGCTGTCACTCCCTTGTGGAGGCGCCTCAGCGGGAACCACTGCGGGAGCGCGCACTGGGAATCGGGACGCGGTCCAGGCAGTCGCTGACGACCTCCGATGCGGTGACGCCCTTGACGCGCGCGGCCGCGTTCAACAGGATGCGATGCCCCAGGGCCGCGTACGCTATCTCCTTCACGTCGTCGGGCAGGACGAAGTCGCGGCCGTCGACGAGGGCGCGCGCCTGGCCCGCCCGGAAGAGGGCGAGGGAGCCGCGCGGAGAGGCGCCGAGGTGCACTGCTTCGTGCTCCCGCGTCGACTCGGCAAGCGCGACGATGTAGTGCTTCACGAGTGAGTCGACATAAATCTCCTTGACGGCGTCCTGCACCGTCGTGATCTCGTCCGCGTCGGTGACCTGCTCGAGGGCCGTGATGGGGTGAGCGCGCTGCTGCTGCTCGATGATCGTGACCTCGTCGCCGTGGGCGGGATAGCCCAGGTGCACGCGGAGGAGGAAGCGGTCGAGCTGCGCCTCGGGAAGCGGGAACGTGCCTTCGTACTCGACGGGGTTCTCCGTGGCCATCACCAGGAACGGCTGTGGCACGGGACGGGTAACGCCGTCCACCGTCACTTGGCGTTCCTCCATCGCTTCGAGGAGGGCGGACTGCGTCTTGGGCGTGGCGCGGTTGATCTCGTCGGCGAGGACGATCTGGGACATGATTGGGCCGGGCCGGAACTCGAAGTCGCCCGTGCGCTGGTTGTAG
>JBGQNJ010000339.1:0-2046 GCA_041501065.1 Dehalococcoidia bacterium | reverse complement strand
GGAGATACGCATCTGCCAGGTGCGACGCCTGAAGCGCATCGCCAGCCGCGCGCCCTTTGAAGGCCGTTATCGTGTCGCCATCATCGACCCCGCCGACGCCCTGAACGCGGAGTCGTCGAATGCGTTGCTGAAGACGCTGGAGGAGCCGGTGCCCTCGCTGGTGCTCATCCTCGTCACGAGCCGCGAGGAGGCTCTCCTGCCCACGGTCCGCTCCCGTTGCCGCCTCGTGCCCTTTAACACGATGCCTTCGGCGGCGATCGCGAAGGCGTTGGAGGAAACGTGGGAAGTCCCGCCTGACGATGCCTCGCTCCTGGCGCGCCTGAGCGGCGGGCGCCTCGGCTGGGCTGTGACGGCTTGGGAGGACGAGACCTTCCTGCCGGCGCGCGACGCCGTGCTGGAGGACGCCTACCGTCTCACCGCCGCCGGCCGCGACGAGCGCTTCTCCTATGCCAACCAGCTTGCCCTTCGCTTCTCTCGCGATCGCGAGAACGTCCTGGGCGTGCTGGAGCTATGGCAGGAGTGGTGGCGCGATGTCCTCCTCGTAGCGGCGGGCCGGCCGGAGACTGTCGCGAACGCGGGCAGCCTGGACAGACTGACCCTTATGGCGGGAAAATATACAGTGAAGGACATCGTGTCCTTCCTTGCGGGCCTGGGGAAGACCCGCGCCTACCTGATGGACAACGTAAATGCCCAACTGGCGCTGGAGGTTCTTTTGCTCCAGTTGCCGGTATCGAGAAAGGAGAGACAGCTTCCCGACACCGCGTCGCCGGCCGCCGTCCGGTCGCGCGACTAGCGGGTGTCGAGAGCTGCACTTATGACCGAGGAATCAGTAGCCGCGCGCCGCGTTGCGGGCATCCGCTTCAAGGGCGCAGGCCGGGTGTTCTACTTCGACGCCAGGGACTTCGAGTTGCAGATCGGGGAGCAGGTAGTCGTCCAGACGCCTAACGGCTCGTCCGTCGGCCGCGTCGTCATCACGCCGGAGCAGGTGGTCGCGGAAGAGATCAGCGAGCCGCTGGACCCCATCCTGCGACCGGCCACCACCGAGGACCTGGAGCGACAGGAATCGCTGAAGGAGGGTGTCCACGAGGACCTCAAGCTGGCGCGCAAGAAGGTCGAAGAGCACAGCCTGGACATGCACATTGTCGGCGCCGAGTCCAACTTGGAAGGCTCCCACCTGACCCTCTACTTCACCGCGCAACAGCGGGTCGACTTCCGCTCACTGGTGCGCGACGTCTCGTCGACGGTGAAGAAGCGCGTACAACTCCTCCAGGTAGGTGAGCGGGACCGCGCGAAGCTTTCCGGCGACATGGGGCCCTGCGGTTACACCCTGTGCTGTCGCTCCTGGCTCACCGCCTTCCCGTCGATATCAATTCGCATGGCGAAGGAGCAGGACGTACCTCTGAACCCGTCGAAGATATCCGGCGTCTGCGGCCGCCTCCTCTGTTGCCTCGCCTTCGAGCATGAGCAGTACCGCGAGCTGCGCGGCAAGCTGCCGAAGATCGGCCAGATGCTGTCGACGCCCGCCGGCGAAGCGAAGCTCGTCGCCGTGCACGTCCTCAAGCAGACGGTATCGCTGCGCATGTCGGACACCCTGAACGTCATCGAGATGCCGATGGAGGAGCTCCGCGGCCAGTACGGCACGGCGGTGAGACCGGCGGAGTTGGTGAAGCAGGAGATGGCGTCGGAGCCCGCAGCCGATACGCCGCCCGAAACGGCTCCCCCGGCAGAGGCGTCGCCCGATACGGGCGAAGGCGCCCCGCGGCGTCGCCGTCGCCGTCGAGGAGGGCGCGGCCGTCGCAATCACGGTGCGTCGACGGACCAATCGCCGCCGCCGGCGTAGGACGCGTCGATTTCGTCACAATTGCCGCGCAGCAGCGGATGCCCTCGTCTCAGACGCCGAACGGTCCACCGCATACCGGGACGTTGGCACATCCTACTGCCTTCACAGCGATCAGGCAGCCTCCGATTGTGCCGGCATTCTGCAATCAGAGTCGCTATGCGGCGCTGGCATCGACTTCCCACAGGGCGAAGACGTTTCCTTCCGGG
>JBGQNJ010000338.1:0-2047 GCA_041501065.1 Dehalococcoidia bacterium | reverse complement strand
ATGACGCAGAAGAGGAAGGCGCACGATCGAAGCGGACCACGTGTGGCTCGACCGGGCGATAGCATCTAGACTGGAGGATGAAATCGTTTCGAGGCGGAGAGGTGGAAGACCGCTCGACCCAGCGATCGCTCGTCATCTACACGTCGGCGGCGCACGCCACGGTGCATGCCACCGAGCTCATGTATGCCGCCCTCCTCTGGCGCATCGGCGATACCTTCGGGCTCGACAAGCTGGGCCTCGGCCTCATCGCCAACCTGGCGGGCTTCACCTTCGGCGCCGGCGCTTTGCCTTCCGGCATCCTCTCCGACTGGCTGACATCGCGACGCGTTCTGCGCCTCTGCTTCCTGGCCGCGGCGGTCGCCTCCCTGCTCGTCGCCACCGCTTCGTCGACCCTGATGTTCGGCGTCTTCATGGCGGTGCTCGGCCTCTGCATCGGCCTCTACCACCCCGCGGCGACCTCTCTCATAGCGCAGGGCGCGCGGCAGCGGGGCCTCGTGCTCGGCTACCACGGGATGTCGGGGAACATCGGTCTCGCCCTGGCGCCGGCGCTGGCGACGCTGTTCGGCGTGACCGTGGGCTGGCGCTGGGCCTACGTCTTCCTGGCGTTCATGGCCCTGGCGATGGTCGGCCTGCTCCAGGTGCTGACGCTGCCGAAGATCGAGCGCACGCCCGCGCACGCCTCGAACTCGACGGAGCCGCAGCCCTCACTACCTTTCTTGCCGCTGGGCCTGATCATCGGCGCCTTCGTCATGAACGGCTTCATCTACCGCGGCAGCATGACCTTCCTGCCCACTCTTATCAAGGAGCAGGTGCACGTCCACGCCCTGGGGATGGACCAGGCGGCGCTCGCCGGCTCCCTGACGACGTTAGCCCTGCTCGTAGGCGGCATCGGCCAGTACCTCGGCGGCCGCCTGTCCGACCGCGTGCCGATAGAGCGCCTCGCCATGCAGATCACCATCGTCGTCGTGCCGACGCTGTTCCTCGTCGGCATCGGCGGCGGCCTGCTCGTCGTGGTGGCAGCGAGCGCCTTCGTCTTCTTCAACTTCAGCGGCCAGCCCGTGTTCAACAGCCTCCTGGCCGAATACGTCCCGGGTTCCGCCCTGGGACGTGGCTACGGGCTGTCCTTCTTCGCCTCGTTCGGACTCGGCTCCGTCGCCGCAACCTTTGCCGGTTTCATGGCCGACCGCTGGGGAACGTCGTCGGTCTTCCTCGGGCTAGCGGCGTTCAGCCTGCTGACGGCGGCGCTGGCGGCGGCGTTGTGGCGCCTCTCGACGCGGGGCGCCCTGCCGCGCGCCGTCTCTGAAGTCGAAGCCGTCGCTCCGCTGGCCCCCGACGACGCATAAAAACGTAGCCGAGACTTTCCAGTCTCGGCGTCTACTCTTGGCCAGACTGGAAGGTCTGGCCTACGGGACCATACAGGGTGGAGGCTGAGGACCGGCCTTGCCGCGCTAGGCGACCAGCGACACCGACTCCCGCTCGATCTGGCCGAGGACCGTCTCACGGATGCGCGCGACGGCGCCCGCGTCCGGCCGCGACTGCGTCTTCTCAGCCGCGCCGGCCATCAGCGGCCGCAGCCACTGCCCATCGTCGAGGGTTGCTTCCTGCTTGTACGTCTTCCTGCCAATCACCGTTCGTGCCTCCAAGCAGATTATCGGCAGATTGCGGGAAGACTGTCGCATCGCTACCTAGCAGCTTGACAGGCCAAGCGGGGCTCTGCTAGCATTAGCGAAACGTCGATAACAAGTAAAGGCACATGATGAACGGCGTGATGGCGATGCGCCGGCCCGAGCAAGTCGGGCCTTAATACAGCGGAATTTCCCCAGGGTGCTGGCAGCCCGCCCTGGCGGGCTGTTTCTATTCTCGACAAGGATCGCCGTCATGTCATACGCCAAAGCTTTAAACTGCCGCGAGTGCGGCCGCGAATACCCGCTCCAGCCTAGCCACGTCTGCGAGTTCTGCTTCGGCCCGCTCGAAGTCACCTACGACTACGACGCCCAAAGGAAGGCCATCAGCCGCCGGAGCATCGAAAGCGGCCCCCTATCCCTCT
>JBGQNJ010000337.1:0-2053 GCA_041501065.1 Dehalococcoidia bacterium | reverse complement strand
GACGAGCACGCGCCTGATGCCCGTCCACAGCGCGTCGGCGAGGTTGCGCGGCCGCAGCAGTACGGCCGTCGCCTGAAGATGGGCGGGCGCCATGCGACGGAGCGTTTGCTGGCTGCTGGGGGTTATGCGGACGTAGCGGGAGCCCGGCTTCAGTCCGTGCCGGATCTCCGAGAGCTGGAGGTCGGGCCGCAGCGGCTCCTGCCGTCGCGGGACGCGATAGCGCCCGTAGCGCTCCAGACCGTTTCTTGTTGGTCGCCCGTCACGAGGAGGCTCCTCAGGTTGCTCAGGAGGCGGCGCTTCGCCGCTGGAACCCGTATCGTGCTCTGTCATTCACTGTCCATCTTACGGCTTCTTCGTCGGCGTGGCCGCCGGTGTCGTCTGCTTCTTGGGAGTCGCCGTCGGTGCCGCGGTCGCCTTGGCCGAGACCGAGATCGTCGCCAGCGAGACCAGCTCGCCGCGAACGCGGTCCTTCACCACCAGGCGCAGTGTGTACTGGCCCGCCGGCAACGCGCTCGTATCCCACATCCCCAGGGCCGCGTCCGTGACGGGCGCATTCACCTGGTTGATCACAACCCATTGCGTCGGAGAAGCGCCGGCGCCGTACTCCAGGCGGAACCATTCGAAATCGTTCGACACCGCGCGCCCCGTGACCGTGACGACGCCGCTGACGGACGCCCCGGCCGGCGGCGACTTGATGACCGCCGGCAGGTCGCTCGGGCTGCTCGGGTTGCTGCGTTCCGTCGGCGGGAGGGACACGCCCAGCGCCGCCGCCCACTCCAGCGCTTGCTGCTTGTCGAAGCCCGCCAGCTCCGGCGGCAGGACGAGGTACACCCGCTGCTGGACGAACTGCGGTGGCGTCATTTCCGTGGCGAGGAGGCCCGTGCGGATGTCGATCTTGAAGGGCTGCCACCAGTTGTCCTTCTCTGTGGGCAGTGAGTTCTTGACGAACAGGTCTTCGACCGTCTTGCCGCAATACTCGCTCGGCAGCAGCCCCGAGGGCACGCATACCTTGGCCTTCTCGATGCCTTCCGGCTGCTCGAAGTCCAGCGCTTCTTTGCCCTCCAGCGCCGTTTCCATGAAGTCGCGCGCGGCGCGCCAGGATATCGACGTGCTGCTGATGTTGTACATCGGCGAGTTGTCGGCGTTGCCGGCCCACACACCGACGACGAGGTTCGGCGTGTAGACCAGGGCCCACGTATCGCCGATGGCGCGACTGTTCTCGTACGGCTCGCTGGTGCCGGTCTTGATCGCCGCGTGCTGGCCGGGGATGCTGAGGCCGCCGCAGCCGAACGTGATGCACTGTGCCTGCGGGTCGCTCAAGATGTTACTGATGAGGTAGGTGTATTGGGGCGGTACGATCTCGACGTCCTGTCGCTCGTTGGCGGCGTCGTAGATGACGTTGCCGTTGGCGTCCTCGACCTTCAGGATCGAGATGGGATCGAGCCCCCGGTACCCTTCGGGCAACGTATCGACCGTCGCCACGCCGCGCATCACGCCGTTGGTGGCGAAGACGCTGTAGCCGTAGACCATGTCGACCAGCCTGACGTCCACGCCGCCGATTGTGAACGAAGGACCATAGGTACCGTCCAGGCCGGTAATGCCCATCTTCTTCGCCGTATTGACGACGTCGTTGACGCCGGCGGCCTGTATTGTCTTGAAGGCCGGTATGTTGAGCGAGTTCCCGAGAGCCGTGCGGATCGATATCGGCCCGTGGTAG
The DNA here is from genome assembly GCA_041501065.1 of Dehalococcoidia bacterium. GTDB lineage: Bacteria > Chloroflexota > Dehalococcoidia > DSTF01 > JALHUB01 > JALHUB01. The sequence goes on along the minus strand of JBGQNJ010000337.1, from coordinate 336 downwards.
TCGCCGGACGGGTTACGCGGACAGAACTCCTTGTCCCCATCCTGGTAGCAGGTCGGAGTGTCGAGGACGAGCGTCCCGGGGCCCCAGCCCAGCTTCATGAACGCCGTTATGTAGGTGAACGGCTTCATGGCGGAGCCGGGCGAGTTGAAGGACGACGCCATGTCGTTCTGGCCGAGGATATCGTCGCGGAAGTAGTCGCGGCTGCCGACGTAGGTCAGGATCTCGCCCGTGGTCGGGTCCATGGCGACGAGGGCGCCGTTGTGGCCGCCGGAGCCTTCGAACTCGCTGATCCAGTTCTCCAGGATGTCCTCCGCCTTCTTCTGCAGGTCGAGATCG
>JBGQNJ010000336.1:0-2054 GCA_041501065.1 Dehalococcoidia bacterium | reverse complement strand
TCCCAGTCGCGGTTGGCGATGACAAGCGTTATCGGGCTCCCCAGCGTCACGCCGTGACGCACGCCGGAGACGATCTCCGCGCGGTCCGACTCGATCTGCTGGCGTCCGCCGCGCCCGCGGCCGCCCTGTCGCCGTCGCAGGTCGCGCGCGATGTAGTCTTCAGACAGCGCCAGTCCCGCTGGAATCCCTTCAATGATGGCGGTCAGCGCCTTGCCGTGCGACTCCCCTGCCGTGAGAAAACGAAGCGTCAACTCCCTCTCCTTCGCAGATGTTATGTCAATTTGCGGCGTCCAGCGCTTGTCGAGCCGCCGCCAGCATGATGTCGACCGGCGCGTCGAGGCCCGTCCAGAGCTTGAAGGACGCAGCCGCCTTGTACACCAGCATCGACAGTCCGCCGACGGCCTGCGCCCCGCGCGCCTCCGCGGCGGCCATTAGCGGCGTCAGCGGCGGATTGTACACGAGGTCGAACACAAGCGCCCCCGGCGGTATCGCCTCCGCGTCGAGCGGCGTCCAACCCTCGAGATCGCTGTGGCGCGTGCCGGCCGGGGTACAGTTTACCAGAAGGCGACAGACTGTCACCGCCTCGCGAAACGATGCGTCGGGCGGCGCATGGGCCCGCACGGCCGTCCGCCCCTCCGATAAAGAGCGCAGGTGCTCCGCCAGCGCCCGCGCGCGGTCGACGTCGATGTCGCAGAGGTCGATTGACCCTGCCCCCTCGCGCACGAGCACGAGCCCGACTGCCCGCGCCGCGCCTCCCGCGCCGAGCACGACAACGCCAGCCCCTTTCGTCGAGAAGCCCGCCGCCGACAGCGCCTGCGCGAAGCCCGTCACGTCTGTGTTGTGACCGGCGAGACGACCGCCTTCGTTCACGATTGTATTGACCGCACCCGTCTGCTCGGCCAGCGAGTCGAGGCGGTCGAGGTGCGGCATCACCGCCTGCTTGTAGGGCACCGTCACGTTCGCGCCGAGGAAGCTGTCGCCGCGCAGGTCGCGGACGCGCGTCTCCAGCCGCGACGCCTCCGTGTCCCAGAGCTCGTAGCGCTCCTCGCGGCCGTGGTGGATGAACGCCGCGTTCTGAATCGCCGGCGAGAGCGAATGCGCAATGGGATGCCCGATAAGGCCGACTCGTTTCATGGCTCGATCCCTGATTGGTCGACGGCGAGGCGCGCGACGCTAGTGCTGGTAGAGCTGGACGTTCCGGAGGTGCTCCTCCAGGGTCTCCGCGAACACGTGGCTGCCGTCACCCTTGGCGACGAAGAAGAGATAGTTGGTACGCGCCGGCCGCACCACGGCCCGAATCGAGTCGAGGCCGGGGCAGGCGATGGGCCCGGGCGGCAGGCCGCTGTTCTTATAGGTGTTGTAGGGCGAATCGATTTCCAGGTCGGCGAGCGAAAGCTCCTTCTTCCAATAGCCATACTTCGCGACGTTCTGCGAGTCGTTCGCGAGCGCGAACTGGACCGTCGGGTCGGCCTGGAGCGCGATGCCCACCTTCATGCGGTTGAGGTAGACGCTGGCGATGAGCGGCCGCTCCTCCGGCTTGACGGCCTCGCGCTCAACGATCGACGCCAGGGTGATGACCTGGTCCAGCGTGAGGCCGGTGGTCTCTAGTTGCGGCTGCACCTCAGTCACGACCTGTTCGTCGAAGGCGTCGAGCATCTGCTGGACGGCCTGCCGGCCGCTCGTGCTGCGGGAGAAACCGTAGGTGGCCGGGAAGAGGTAGCCCTGGAGGTTGCGTTCGCCGGCGTTCTCCGGCAGGAACGCCTCCGGGTAGTCCTCCTTGACCGCGCTCAGGAAGTCGTCCTTCGAAAGGACCCCTTTCTCTTCGAGGATGTTGGCGATCTCCTCGACGCGCAGCCCTTCGGGAATGGTCACCATGAGCGGCGCCGTGACGCCCTTGTGGATGCGGTCGATGACGGCAAGTGTGGTCATCCCCTGGTCGAACTCGTAGTCGCCCGCCTGGAGCTCGTTCTCCATACCCATGAAGGCGACGAGCACTCGGAAGAGGCGTGCGCTCTGGATTACGCCCGCGTCCTGGAGGTCCTCCGCGATCTTCC
>JBGQNJ010000335.1:0-2059 GCA_041501065.1 Dehalococcoidia bacterium | reverse complement strand
GTCGAGGAGATCGCCGGCATCAAGGAGGAGCCACAGTGGATGCGGGACATGCGCCTCCGCGCGCTGGAGGTATTCGAGAGCAAGCCGATGCCCACCTGGGGGCCGGACCTCTCGGCAATAAACCTGAACGATATGTACTACTACGCCCGCGCCAGTGAGAGGGCGGAGCGCGACTGGAGCGAGGTCCCAGACTACATCCGCCAGACGTTCGACCGGCTGGGCATCCCGGAGGCGGAACGCAAGTTCCTTGCCGGCGTCGGCGCCCAGTACGACTCTGAGACCGTCTATCACAACCTCCGCCAGGAGCTATCGAAGCAGGGCGTCATCTTCGTCGACACGGACACCGCCGTCCGCGAGTACCCCGACCTGGTGCGGCGCTATTTCGGCACGGTTGTGCCGCCCGCCGACAACAAATTCGCCGCCTTGAACAGCGCCGTCTGGAGCGGCGGCAGCTTCATCTACGTCCCGGAAGGCGTGCACGTGGACATACCACTCCAGGCCTACTTCCGCATCAACGCCGAGAACATCGGCCAGTTCGAGCGGACGCTGATCATCGCCGAGCCGGGCAGCTTCATCCATTACATCGAGGGGTGCACGGCGCCCATCTATACGACGAACTCGCTGCACGCCGCCGTCGTCGAAGTCATCATCAAGAAGGGGGCGCGTGTACGCTACAGCACGGTCCAGAACTGGTCCACGAACGTCTACAACCTGGTGACGAAGCGCTCTGTCGCCTACGAGGACGCTATCGTCGAATGGGTCGACGGCAACCTGGGCAGCAGGGTGACGATGAAATATCCCGCTATCTATCTCATGGAGCCCGGCGCGCACGGCGAGGTGCTTTCGCTTAGCTTCGCCGGTCGCGGGCAGCACCAGGACGCCGGCGCCAAGGCCGTCCATGCCGCGCCCTACACCACCTCGGTCATAACGTCGAAGTCCGTCAGCAAGGACGGCGGACGGGCCAGCTACCGCGGCCTGGTGCGGGCGTATCGCGGCGCGAAGGGTATGCGCTCCAGTGTCCGCTGCGACGCCCTCCTCCTCGATGAAGACTCGCGCTCCGACACCTATCCGACGATGGAGATCGACGAGCGCGATTCCAGCGTTAGCCACGAGGCGAGCGTGAGCAAGGTCAGCGAGGAGCAGCTCTTCTACCTGCGGAGTCGCGGTATCGACGAGCAGGAGGCGACGAAGATGATAGTCAACGGCTTTGTGGAGCCGATCGTCAAAGAGCTGCCCATGGAATACGCTGTCGAGTTGAACCGCCTCATCGAGCTCCAACTCGAAGGGGCGATCGGATAACGACGATGCTTGACTCCGTATCCCTTCGCAAGCGGCAGGCCATCGAGGAGCTCTCGGCGCGGCATGAGGAGCCCATCTGGCTGTTGCAGCACCGTCTGAAGGCCTGGCGCCTGTACGAAGACATACTGCCGCCCAGCGGCGCGGAAGAAGAGTGGCGGCGGACCGATCTCAGCGCGCTGAGTCTCGAGGGCGTGCGGCTATTTCCGGGTGCGGTCACGATCGTTCCCGCGCCGCGACGCAACGGACGCAACGGTTACGCCGGTGACATCGATCAGCGAGACGGCGTGACCATTAGTCGCAGGCTGGCTGCGGACCCGCAGCGACAGGGAATCGTCTTCAGCGACTTGCATTCCGCGGCGATAGAGCATCCCGAGCTTTTCCGGGCGTATTTCATGACGGAGGCCGTACAGCCGATTGCCTGGAAGTTCGTCGCGCTGCACGCCGCGCTCTGGCGGGGTGGCGTGTTCTTACACGTCCCCGCTGGTGCTCAGACAAGCGTCCCGCTTCACGCCGCTGTGGGTCTGAGCCGCAGTGGCGGCGTCGGCGTCTTCCCGCACACCCTCATCGTCGCCGAAGAGGGGAGCAGCGTCACCCTTATCGAAGAGCACGTCTCCCAGGACGACGACCGGCCGGGCCTGAGCAGCGCCGTCGTCGAAATCCTGGTGCGCGATGGCGCGACGGTACGCTACATCGGCGTGCAGGACTGGGGCAAGAATGTGAACAGCTTCTCGACGATTCGCGCCGTCCTGGGCACTGACAG
>JBGQNJ010000334.1:0-2073 GCA_041501065.1 Dehalococcoidia bacterium | reverse complement strand
CGCGCGCCCTTCCCGCCGACAACGTGCCCCAGGTGAGCCAGCAGCGTCACCATCGACAGAATGTCGAGGGCGTTATGACGGAAGACGGCCTCCAGCGGCGCCGCGCGTCCAAAGCGCAGGTATTCGAAGTAGAGCGAGGGTATCAGCCAGCCGGGCACGTCGTCCTCGCGCTCCAGACCGAGAAGCGCCGTCTCCAGATGGGCGAGCCGGCACGACTCCAGGCGACGTCGATAGAGGCGTCGCGCCGGGTAGAGCAGGTCGAGGTGCGGCAGCGCGGGCAAAGGCGGTCGCAGGCGGTTGAGGGTGAAGCGGGTTTCCAGGAGCGGCAGGTCGAAGCAACGGCCGTTGAACGAGACCAGCGCACGCGCCGCCGATAGGGCTTCGACCGTCGCGGCGAGCATCGCCTCTTCGCCGGACGGCCCGGCGAGGAAGAGCTGCCGCACTAGGAAATCGTCGCCGTCGAAGGCGCCGAGGCCGACGAGGAAGGCGAAGGTGCCGGTGCCGCCGGCAAGTCCCGTCGTCTCGACGTCGACGAAGACAGTCTGCGCCATGTCTTCGCGGCACAGGCCGGGGGCGAGACGCGCGACGGCGGGTGAGTCGATTTCCAGCGCCTCGCCCAAGGCGCGATGCCCGTGGCTATGCTCCAGCGGCCAGCGCTTCTCGCTCACGTACACGTCGCCGAGGGCGGTCTCGACGCATTGCAGGTTTACATCGGGCAACGCGTCCCAATTTCGCGACGCGACAATGGGCCGGCTTGACGGTGCTTCGGCGGTCAGGCCCGCGGCGTAGCGAAGCTTCTCACGCAGTTCCATGCGACAGACGCTCCAACAACGTTATGGCGCTGCGCTTGCTATCCGGCCCGCTCTCGACGCCGGGCCCGACGCAGGAGGGGCAGCCGTCGGCGCAGGGGCAGCCCTTCGCCAGGTCGAGGGCGGAGCGCAGCAGCGTCGAGTGGGCATCGTAGAGGGCGCGCGCCAGGCCGACGCCGCCCGGGTTGCGCTCGTAGAGGTAGACCGTTGGACGGCGCGTCGAGGGGGCGCGCACCTGGGCGACGGCATGGAGGTCCTTTGCATCGCACATGAGGAACAGCGGCGCGATGCCCGCGAGCAGGTTGGCGACGCCGGAGAGGCCGGCCTGCAGCTCCGCCGGGCTCAGGCCCTGCGCCGTCGCGTCCTCCAGCGATAGCCAGTAAGCAGTGGTGTGCATGTCCTCCTGCGGCAGGTTGATCTTGCCCCAGCCGACGTTCTCCAGCGTGTCCAGCTTGATCTTCTTGAAGATCGTCGCGAGATAGGTGACGGCGACATCGCCGTGATGGCGGCAGCAGGTTTCGTCGGGCTTTTCGTCGCTCGTCTCCAGCACCTTGAGGTCGACGGCAAGATTGGCGTCGGTGTAGTAGTCGACCTCGACGGGCCGGACGAAGGCCGTCTTCTCCTTCCAGTCGAGCCGGTCGACGTGATACTGCCGGCCGCCGTGCATATAGATGGCGCCATCGTGAACGAGCAGCGGCGCCGACGGCCGGTCGACCTCGCCGATGACGCGGGCGCGCGCGCCCTCTTCGACGATCACGAAGTTGTCGATTGACGCGCTGCGGAGGCTGATTCCTTCCGCCGGGTAGGCCTCCGTCATCCAGTGGTAGCGTCCGTCGACGGCGTGCAACACGCCCTCTTCCGCCAGCAGCTCCAGGAGCTCGCCGCTCTCGGCGCCGAACTCCTCGCCCTTCTGGAACGGCAGCTCGAAGGCGGCGCACTTGAGGTGGCTGATTCGGATGATCAGGTTATCGGGGTCGATGAAGCCGGACTCCGGAGAGGTCTCGAAGAGGTACTCCGGGTGTCGCGCGACGTGCTGGTTCAGCGGCGATGAGTTGGCGACGAGGACGGCGAACGACGTCTGGTCACCCCGGCCCCCGGCGCGCCCCATCTGCTGCCAGGTGCTGGCCAGCGTGCCGGGATAGCCGAGGAGCACCGAGGCGTCGAGCCCGCCGATGTCGATGCCCAGCTCCAGGGCGTTTGTCGCGGCGACGGCGCGTACGCGTCCGCTGCGCAGCCCGGCTTCGATGGCGCGACGCTCTTTCGG
>JBGQNJ010000333.1:0-2073 GCA_041501065.1 Dehalococcoidia bacterium | reverse complement strand
CTCGCGGACATGGCGCGATCGCGGCCGCAGATGTCCAGTGCCTTTGTAGCCGAACTCGCCCGCCGGCTGCAGGGGCAGGGTCCCGCGCAGGCGATGCCACTTACCTGGCTGGAGCAACGGCTCACCGAGATGAGCCTGACGATCGAGCGGCTGATCCAGCTTGAGGGTCAGCAGCAGGCGGAGGGCCAGGTTTCGATCAGCAACAGCATCGGCAGCCTCCGCTTCCTCGACGCCACCGACTGGCGTGAGTTCGTCGAGACGATGAGCGTCGTTGAGGACACGCTCCGCGGCGACCCGCCCGGCGTCTACAGTCAAATGGACTTTGCCACGCGCGACCGCTACCGGCACGTCGTCGAACGCGCGGCCCGCCGAGGCGGCCTCTCGGAGCGAGAGGTGGCGCAGAAAGCGGTGGACTTGGCCGCGGCCGCACAGACGCAGGCCGGCGCCCAGGACCGGACGGCCCACATCGGCTACTACCTGATCGACGGGGGCGTCCCGCTCTTCGAGCGCGCCGCTCAGGTCCGCCTCTCGCCTTTCGAGCGACTCCGTCGAGAGGCAGGCCGCATACCCCTACTCCTCTACCTCTGTTCGATCTGGCTGATCGCCGCGACCGTGACGTTCGCGGTGCTGGTGCAGGCCATCGCCTTCGGCACCCGAGGCTGGGGGCTGCTGCCGCTCGGCGCGCTCGTGCTCCTTTGCGCCAGCTCACTCGGTATCGCAATCGTGAACTGGCTGGCGACGCTTCTCGTCAAGCCCAATACGCTGCCGCGGCTCGACTTTTCGCGGGGAATACCTTCCGACCTGCGCACGCTCGTTATCGTGCCGATGCTCCTCACCGAACCACAGGACATCGAGGATTTGCTTGGTGCGTTGGAGGTACGCTTTCTGGCGAACCACGACCGTAACCTCCACTTCGGACTACTGACGGACTTCCGCGACGCGCCAGCCGAGGTGATGCCGGAGGACGAGGAACTGCTGCGTCTGACACATGAGGGAATCGAGGCGCTCAACCGCAAGTACCAGGACGACCGCGATGACGCCTTCTTCCTCTTCCATCGACCGCGCCGCTGGAACCCTCAAGAGCGCGTGTGGATGGGCCACGAACGCAAGCGCGGAAAGCTGAGTGACCTCAACGCCCTCTTGCGCGGTGCGGAGGACGGCCGATTCTCGCTGATCGTCGGCGAACGGTCGGTGCTTCCGACCGTCAAGTACGTGATCACGCTCGACGCCGACACGGAGCTCCCTCGTGACGCCGCCCGACTCCTCGTCGGCACGCTCAGTCACCCTCTCAACCAGCCGCGTTACGACGAGGCGAAGAGGCGCATCTCCGAGGGCTATGGCATCCTACAACCGCGCCTATCGGCGGCGATGGCGAACATCAGCCGCTCACGGTTCGGCCGCCTGTTCGGCGGTGAGCAGGGCATCGACCCCTACACGCGCGCCGTCTCCGACGTCTACCAGGACGTCTTCCGCGAGGGGTCTTTCACCGGCAAGGGAATCTACGACGTGGACGCCTTCGAGCGGGCGCTTGGCGGCCGCCTCCCCGAGAACCTGATCCTCAGCCACGACCTCCTCGAAGGCTGCTACGCGCGGTCTGCGCTTGTCACTGACGTTCAGCTCCAAGAGAGCTACCCGACGCGCTTCAGTGCCGACGTGACCCGCCGCCGCCGCTGGATCCGCGGTGACTGGCAGATCGCCCGTTGGCTGTTGCCCTTTGCACCCGACGGCAGCGGCCGTCCGGCGCGCAATCCAATCTCGGCGCTCTCGCGCTGGAAGATCCTCGATAATCTGCGGCGGAGCCTCCTGCCCGGCGCGCTCGTGCTCCTCCTACTACTTGGGTGGACAACCCTTAGGCCGGCCTGGTTCTGGACATGCATTGTCGCCGGCATCGTCCTTCTCGGTCCGCTCCTGCCGTTCCTTGGCGACATCGCTGCCAAGCCAACGGGTCTGCCGATCCGCTTGCACCTCAGGGCGGCCGCCGCTTCGGGCGCCAGGCGGATGGCCCAGAGCGCGTTCGGCCTGGCGGTCCTGCCCTACGAGGCGGCCTTCAGCCTGGACGCCGTGCTCAAGACG
>JBGQNJ010000332.1:0-2082 GCA_041501065.1 Dehalococcoidia bacterium | reverse complement strand
TGCCGATCGCCGACGTAATGGCGACGCTCGGTCTCGATCCCGATAGTATCAACCTCCACGGCAAGTACATCGCAAAGCTGCCGCTCTCCATCTTACGCGAACGCGCCGACCGCCCCGACGGCAAGCTCGTCCTCGTCACCGCCATCACGCCCACGCGCAGCGGCGAGGGCAAGACCACCGTCGCCATCGGCCTCTCCGACGCTCTGACCAGACTCGGCGAGAAGGCCGTACTCTGCATCCGCGAGCCCTCTCTCGGGCCCTACTTCGGCATGAAGGGCGGCGCGACCGGCGGCGGCTGCGCCCAGGTGACCCCCGCGGAGGACATCAACCTGCACTTCACCGGCGACATGTACGGCGTGTCGAAGGCCAACAACCTCCTTGCGTCGATGATCGACAACCACCTCTACTTCGGAAACGTGCTGCAGATCGACTCCCGTCGCGTGACCTTCAAGCGCGTCATCGACCTCAACGACCGCGCCCTCCGCGACATCATCATCGGCCTCGGCGGCACCTCGAACGGCTTCCCGCGCAGGGACGGCTTCGACATCACGCCCGCCTCCGAAGTCATGACCATCCTCAGCCTCGCGCTGGACCCGGCGGACCTGCACGAGCGTCTGAAGCGCATCATCATCGGCTACAGCTACCAGGGCGAGGCCGTGACCTGCGCCCAGCTCAAAGCCGACGCGGCCATGGTCATCCTCCTCCGCGACACGATTCAGCCGAACGTCGTCCAGACGCTCGAGCACACGCCGGCGATCATCCACGGTGGCGCCTTCGCCAACATCGCGCACGGCTGCAACACCCTCTTCGCGACGAAAATGGCCCTCAAGCTCGCCGACTACACCGTCGCTGAGGCCGGCTTCGGCTCCGAACTCGGTGCCGAGAAGTTCTTCGACATCAAGTGTCGCGTCGGCGACCTCAAGCCCAACGTCGCCGTCATCGTCGCGACCGTGCGCGCGCTCAAGCACCACGGCGACGGCTCTCTTGAAGACGGTTTCGCGAACCTGGCGAAGCACATCGAGAACGTGCGCTGTTTTGGCGTACCGCCTGTCGTCGCCATCAACCGCTTCTCCGACGATACCGACGATGAGTTGCGTGCCATCGAGCGTTGCTGCCGGGCGGCCGGCGTTCCTGTCGCCGTCTGCGACGCCTTCAACCGGGGCAGCGCCGGCGCGGAAGAGCTAGCCAGGGAAGTTATGAAAGTCGCCGACGAAGGCTCTTCGTCGCTGCGGTTCCTCTACCCGCTCAAACTGTCCGTCCGCGAGAAGATGGAGACGATTGCGACGAAGATGTACGGCGCGGCCGGCGTCGAGTACGACCGCAAGGCGCTGGCGAGCATCGAGCAGATCGAGAAGCTGGGCTTCGGCGACCTGCCGGTCTGCGTCGCCAAGACGCCGGCGTCACTCTCCGACAGACCGGAGCTGAAGGGCGTCCCAAGGGACTTCACCGTTACGGTAAACGAGGTTAGACTATCAGCCGGCGCCGGTCTCATCGTCATGCTCTGTGGTAGCATCATGACCATGCCGGGCCTGCCGCGCGTGTCGGCGGCGGAGCTGATGCAGGTCGATTCCGACGGCCAGACCACCACTCTCGCCTAGGCACCGACCACCTCACCGACCATCGAAGGGGACGCCAAGTGACCGAAGAACCACTCGCTGAACTCCCTGCCGCTGCGCCCGGTTCCTCCGTCGACGAAACGTCGCGGACCACCCGCAGCCGCTTTCGCACAGCGCTCGAGCGGGGCGAGTTCGTCGTGACCCTGGAGGCGGTGCCCGCCGCCAGTCCCGGCGGACGCGGCGTCGATTCGCTCCTCCAGGACGCCGCCGACCTCACCGCCGACGGTCGCGTCCACGCTATGAGTCTCACCGACAACCCGGGCGGCGGTCACGCCATCATGCCCGACGAGCTGGCACACGAGATTCAGAACGCCGGCCTCGACTGCATCGTCCACTTTACGTGCAAGGACCTGACCCGCAACGGCGCCATCTCCCGCGGCTACGCCCTGGAGCGAATGGGCCTGCGCAACATCCTTGCCCTTACCGGCGACTACCCGAAAGAGGGCTACTGGGGCCTCTCCAAGCC
>JBGQNJ010000331.1:0-2089 GCA_041501065.1 Dehalococcoidia bacterium | reverse complement strand
CGTCGCCGACTCCACGCGCCTCGAGCGCTCCCTGCACGAGGCAGGCCAATCACCCGCACCAGCGCGACAAGCCGGTATCCTCATCGTCAATACCTGCGCCTTCATCGACCAGGCGAAAGAGGAATCGATAAACGCCATCCTCAAGCTGGCGCTTAAGAAGAAAAGCGGGCAGAAGCTCGTGGTAATCGGTTGTCTGCCGCAGTTGTACCGAAAGGAGCTCCTGGCAGAGGTCCCAGAAATCGACCACGTCTTCGGCGTCGAGTCGTGGGAGAAGGTGGCGGCTCTTGCAGAGAGCCCGAACGCCGGCGAGGCGGTCTCTGCTCACGGACCGTCGCCTCGGGCCAGCGCCTATCTCAAGATCGCCGACGGCTGCAACGCCCGCTGCAGCTTCTGCATCATCCCGAGAATCAAGGGCCGTTTGCACAGCTTGCCGCCGGAAGCGGTCGTCGAAGAAGGCAAACGCCTGCAAGCGGAAGGAGCGCGAGAACTGGTGCTCGTCGCGCAGGACAGCACCGCATACGGTCGCGACCTCGGCATGGAAGACGGACTGGCCCTTCTGCTGGAGCGATTGGCGACGGACCTGCCCGACATCGCCTGGCTGCGCATCATGTACGCCTACCCCGGGCACCTCTCCAAGCGACTGCTGCGCACGATGGCGGAGTTGCCTCAGGTATGCAGGTACTTGGACATCCCGCTTCAGCACAGCAGCCCCGCGGTCCTCCAGCGGATGCGCCGGCCGCACGATTTGTCGCAGACGCGACGCATGCTGGAACGCCTGCGCGAGGCGGTGCCGGACATCGCCCTCCGCACGACTTTCCTTGTCGGCTTTCCCGGCGAGACGGAGCAGGACTTACAGGACTTGCTCGCCTTCGTCCGCGAGGTCAAGTTCGACCACGTGGGCGCGTTCATGTTCTCGCCGCAGGACGGCACGCCGGCGGCCCGCATGCCCGACCAGGTCCCGGAGCGCGTCAAACGGAGCCGTTACCGCGAGCTCATGCGCGTGGCAAGGGAGACATCGCTGGAGCGAAACCGCGCCTGGGTCAGCAAGGAAACGGCCGTCCTGGTCGAATCGGAAGGGGAAATCGAAGGGAACGGCAAGGGCATCTTCGTGGGGCGCACCTATCGCGACGCGCCGGAGGTCGACGGCCTGGTCTTCTGCAAAGGGGAGGCGTCCGCCGGCGAGATGAAGCTGGTGCGCATCGTAGAGGCCCTTCCGTATGACCTGCTGGCCGAGGCCGCCGACTAAACCTGCAACAGCTCCACGTCCCAGTCGAGCACTTCTGCATCGAGCCGGCTGGCGCGGATAAAGCCAACGACCTTCGCCAGCATCTCGCTCGCGTGGCTGCCGCTGTTGGAGACGCAGCTAATGCCCAGCGAGGCCAGTTGCCAGCTATCCTGGTTGTCGATCTCGGCAATCGAGACGTTGTAGCGATTCCTGATACGCGCCGTCAGCGACTTGACGACCTGCCTCTTCCCCTTAAGCGACGCATTCTCCGGCAGGCGCAGCGTGACGCGACACACCCCGACCATCATGGCTGGTCTTCCCTGTTGGAGACGTCGTCATCGGGAAGCGGCGGCAGGTCTTCGGGCCTCTCCAGGCCGAAGTGCTCCAGGAAGCGGACCGTGGTGCCGAAAAGCACGGGCCGGCCGGGTGTATGCGCCCGTCCCACCTCTTCGATTAGGTCGCGCGCCAGGAGCGTCGCGACGGCGCCGTCCGAGTTCACGCCGCGTACCGCTTCGATGCCGGCGCGCGTTATCGGTTGCTTGTAGGCGATGATCGCCAGCGTCTCCAAGCCCGCTGTCGAAAGCCGCTGGTGATGGTCCATGTTCAGGAAGTTCTCGACGTAGCGCGCGGAGTCGGGGGCCGTCGCCATCTGCACGAGATCGCCGCTCCTCTGAACGCGGAGGCCCCTCTGGCGGCAGTCCTCGGCCAGAGAGTCGAGCGCGTCTTCGACCTCTTCCTCTTTCAGGTGCAGGCTGCGCGCCAGCACCGCCAGCTCAACCGGCTCCTGCGCGACGAAGAGAAGGCTTTCGAGTGTCGCTTTGACCTTGTCAGGCGCGGGGCGGCGTATCCTGGGCATGGTTTACT
>JBGQNJ010000330.1:0-2107 GCA_041501065.1 Dehalococcoidia bacterium | reverse complement strand
GCGTTCGTACTCGTCGGCGATAACCCGGCCTCCATGTCGTACGTCGCCTCGAAGAACCAGGGCGCCGCGGAGGTCGGCATCAATTCGCAGACCTTCCAGCTTCCGGCTGAGACATCGGAGGAACAGGTCGTCGCGCTCGTGCGGCAGTTGAACGGCGACGCTGCGTGGAACGGCATCCTGGTGCAGCTCCCGCTGCCGCCGGCGATAAGCGAGGACGCCGTCATCAACGCCATCGACCCGGCGAAGGACGTCGACGGCATACATCCGGCGAACATCGGGCGGCTGCTGCGCGGCGAACCGACGTTCAAGCCGGCGACACCGGCCGGTGTCCAGCAGCTCCTCCTGCGTTCCGGCAACGACCCCGCAGGAAAGCACGTCGTCATCTGCGGTCGGTCGAACATCGTCGGCAAGCCGCTGGCGGCGATACTGATGCAGAAGGCGCCGGGCGCGAACGCCACGGTCACCGTCTGCCACACGCGGACGCGCGACCTGGCGGCGATGACGCTGCAGGCGGATATCCTTGTCGCCGCGATGGGCGCCGCACGGGCGATCACGGGCGACATGGTACGCGAAGGGACCGTGGTCATCGACGTCGGCAACAACCGCATCGAGGACGCGTCGCGGAAGAGCGGCTTCCGGCTGGTCGGCGACGTCGACTACGACGCGGTCGTCGAGAAGGCGGCGGCGATCACGCCCGTGCCCGGCGGCGTCGGGCCGATGACGGTGACGATGCTGCTGTACAACACCGTCCTCGCGGCGGAAGGCCGGTTCGAGTAGCCAGCGTGTAACGACCGCGCGGGGTCGTCGTTTTCAGATGTGAAGGTGCCGATGGTAATCCCATCGGACTGCGACGGGGGAAAGGGTCAAGGGCGTTGCCAACGGGCAACGCCCTCCGCATTGTGGGCGATTCACTGTCTTCGCCGCGCTCCTTGACAACCGCTCTCTCTACGGCCAGAATGTAGGGTCGGCGCTCGCGTTCGTAACCGCTGGCAATTGGTAGCAAGGGAGGCCCCTATGTGGGTCCTGTACGGTCTGCTTCCGCCGGTCATCGTGATCGGCCTCATCATCGCCGCCGTGGTGATTGTGCTGCGGACACGCAGCGCCGGCGGCATGACCTTCCCGGGTGTCCTGCTGGGATACGTGCACGCCGCGCTGTTCATCTCCGTGTTCCTGTTCGCGGCGGGTGGCGCCCTCCTCGTGAAAGCCGGGCTTGCTCAGGCGGCGGGCCTCGACTTTGCCTACAACACCGAGGAGGAGAGGTACTACCCGGATAACACCGGGCCGACCGTAATCGACCCCTCAGACGAACAATTCCGGAACGACATCGCCGTCGGCATCACGCTTGTCTTCATCGGTGGAGCGCTGTTCGCCATCCACGGCGTCGCGGCGGTGGCGCTGCGCCGTCGCGATGCCCCGGGACAGCGCCTGCTCTCCCGCACCTTCAACGTGCTCGGCCTCGCGGCGTCGACCATCGCCTTTCTTGCGGGCTCGGGCGCGGCGGTGTACGAAACGCTGCGGCGCTACGTTCTGGAAACAGACACTATAGAGCCGTGGAACTACCCGCGGCCCGGCGGCGCGCTTGGCGTCACGATTGTCTTCTTCCCGCTCGCCCTCTGGTTCGCCTGGCGCGTCTGGCAGGAGTTCGTGGCTGAGGGCAACCAGACCGACGCCTCGCCGACGTAGGAGACGACCGGCGCGGCGCGGTGATTGTCGCCTCTGATCGCCGGCGGTCATACTTCCACCTCTAACGCCCCTTGTCGCGAGCTCGGCGCTCCGCTATCCTCAGTCCTGGACTCGGTTCATTCGAATACCTCAGCCGGAACAGGCGGCAAGAGATGTATGACATAATCGACGCGCACGTCCACACGTATCCCACGTCCGCTATCGGCCTGCAGGCGACGGGCGGCATGAACATGAGCGGCTGCGCGGGCACGGTGCAGGAGCTGCTCGCCCTCATGTCGGTCGGCGGCATCGACAAGGCGGCGATGATGAACATGACGCCGGTCGCGGACATGCGCGAGGCGGCGCTGGCGGCCGGCAAAGGCCTGGCCGACGATATCGCGCGCCAGATGATCGACCGCATGAAGCGTCGCAACGACTGGACCTG
>JBGQNJ010000329.1:0-2126 GCA_041501065.1 Dehalococcoidia bacterium | reverse complement strand
GTCGCGGCCGCCGGCCTGCGCCATCTCCGGCCGTCCGCCGCCGCCGCCGCCGGTGACCTGCGCCGCCCGTTTCACGAGCTCGCCGGCGTTCAGGCCGCGACTCGTCAGATCAGGCGTGACCATCGCCAGCAGGCTCGGCCGCCCATCGACGACCGTGCCGAGGACGATAACGCCGCTCCCCAGGCGGTCGCGCAGCCAGTCGCCCATCTCACGCAGCGCCTCCGGGCTGCTCGCGGGCACGCGCGCCGTCAGTAGAGAGCGGCCGTCGACGTGCTCGGCCTCCGCCAGCAGTGACTCCGCCCGGCCGCGCCCGATCTCGCGCTCGAGCGCCTGAACGCGCTTCTTCAGCGAGTCGACCTCTTCGAAGAGCGAGTCGACGCGGGCCACCAGCTCCGAGTCGTCGCCGGTCACACCGAGGCGGCCGCGCAGTTCTTGGAGCGTCGCCAAGCGGCTACCGACGTACTCGTCGGCGCCGCGGCCGGTCAACGCCTCGATGCGCCGCAGTCCGGCGCCGATGCTTTCCTCGCCGACGATTATGAACTGGCCGATATCGCCGGTCGCGCGGACGTGGGTGCCGCCGCAGAGCTCGGCGCTATAGCGTTCGTTCTCCTCCGCCACCTCGACGACGCGCACCTCCGCGGCGTACTTCTCGTCGAAGAGCGCCGTGGCGCCGCCGGCGGTCGCCTCCTCGTAGGACTTGCGTTGCGTCCGCACCGGCAGGTTCTCGCGTATCTTCTCGTTGACCAGGCGCTGCACCTCCGTCAGCTCCTCCGCCTTGAGCGCCTCGACGTGCGTGAAGTCGAACCGAAGCCGGTCCGGCGCGACGAGCGAGCCCGACTGACGGGCGTGCGGCCCAACGACACGACGCAGGGCGGCGTGCAGGAGGTGCGTTGCCGTGTGGTTGCGCCTGATGTCCCCGCGGCGCGGAGCGTCCACCTGCGCCAGCACGTCGTCGTTGACGGCGATGCGCCCCTCGACGACGCGGCCACGATGAAGGATCAGGCCGCTCTCGGTGCGCTGCGTGTCCTCGACGCGGAAGCGGCCGTTGGGGCCCGCCATCTCGCCCGTGTCGCCGACCTGGCCGCCCTGCTCAGCGTAGAACGGCGTCTCGAAGAGGACGATTTCCGCTTCGTCGCCGGCTTCGACGCTGTCGACGGCGGCCCCGCCCGCAATGATGCCTGCGACGCCTGTCTGCTGCGAGAGCGTGTCGTAGCCGGTGAAGTGCGGCTGAAGGTGCGAGAGGGCGGCGTAGGCTTCGGCGGACTCGGCCTCGCTCAGCCGGAAGCGTCCGGCGGCCCGGGCGCGCTCCCGCTGCTCCTCCATCGCCTTCTCGAAGCCGTCCCAGTCGACACTTACGCCCTTCTCAGCGGCAATCTCGGCCGTCAGCTCGGCTGGGAAGCCAAACGTGTCGTACAGAAGGAAAGCATGCACTCCCACAAGCGCCTTCCCATCCATCACTCTGTCCTTAAGGAATTCGGCTAGCTGCACCCGCCCACTCTCCAGAGTCTCGACAAACCGCTTCTCTTCTGCGCCGACGACGTTCTCGATGAATGTCCTGTTGTCGACCAGCTCGCGGTAGTGCTCGCCATACTGCTCGACCACCGCATCAACGATCTGCGTGAGGAACGGCCGGTGCAGCCCGAGCCGTCGCCCGTAGGCGACCGCGCGACGAAGTATGCGTCGAAGGACATAGCCGCGCCCTTCCTTGCTCGGCATAACGCCATCAGCGATGAGGAACGTGACCGCTCTTGCGTGCTCGGCAATGATCCGCTTGCTCCGGCGAACCTCTACGCCGCTCTCGTTCTTCTCGCCGCCCATCCCGGTCTTTGTGCCGTCCCAGTCCGGGCCGAACCCAGAGATGGACTCGATGAGAGCGATGACCGGTTGGAAGAGGTCGGTCTCGTAGACGTTGCGCTTGTCCTGGAGGACGGCCGCCCAGCGCTCCAGCCCCGCGCCGGTATCGATGTTCTTCTGCGGCAGGTCAGTGCGGGAGCCGTCCTCGTTCTGGAAGTACATCGTGAAAACCAGGTTCCACAGCTCAGTGAAGCGACCGCACTCACTCACCGCTGGATGGCATTCGTCCGCGTCGCAGAGCTTGCAGCCCGGGGATTTTCCGAAGTCGTAGT
>JBGQNJ010000328.1:0-2136 GCA_041501065.1 Dehalococcoidia bacterium | reverse complement strand
GGAGACCTTGTCGATGCCCGCGTGCGTGACGAGCTTCTCGCCGATGACACTGGACCTGCCGCTGATGACGTTGATGACGCCCGCGGGCACGCCCGCCTCGCTGAAGATGCGCGCGACCTCGTACGTCGTCGCGCCGGTGTGAATCGACGGCTTGACGACGGCGGTGCAGCCGGTCGCGAGGACAGCCCCCAGCTTCCACGACAGCAGGGCGAGGGGCCAGTTCCAGGGGATAATCAGCCCCGCAACGCCGGCGGGCTCTTTCAACACGATGCCCATAGCGCTGGGCGTGGCGTTGCTTATCGCGCGGCCGCGAATGTTGTCCGCCATGCCGGCGTAGGCCTCGAAGGTGTTCATCATGCTGAGCACTTCGACCCGCGCCTCACCGACCGGCTTCCCGACCTCGCGACTCAGCAGCGGCGCCAGCGTGTCGATCTCCGACCGTATTCGGGCGACGGCGGCGAGCATGACGCGCGCCCTTCGCTTGGCGCCGGCCGCCCAGGCGCCGTCATCGAACGCCTTGCGGGCGGCGCCGACGGCTGCGTCGAGGTCGCTTTCAGTCGCCATCGGCAGCGTGGCGACGGGCGACTGATCGGCGGGATTGAGCCGCTGCGTCGTCTCGCCGCCGCTTGCCTGCCGCCATTCGCCGTCGATGAAGAGGTCGTACTTCTTGACTTCGGCCTGGGTAGTCAACTCGCGCGCTCCCTTCTGCCTGTCGAGGGCGTTCAAAGACACCGTAGCCGAGACCTTCCAGTCTCGGCGTCCAACTCGCGGCCGGGCTCGAAAGCCTGGGGCCGGCAGGCACGGCCTGAGGCGGTCTCCGACGGAGAGGACGCTAAGACCAGTATATCGCGTCTGTCAGACGGCAGGGCGGGCATGGCCTGCGCTTCGCGCGTCGAATGTCGATGGGGTACAATGTGGCCTGATCCGGCGGCGGGCAACACCACAGGAGGTGATCTTCGTGAAGCTACCGTTTCCTCTGCAGGAATCCGAGAAGGTGCTGCTCATCTGTCGCCGTCACTGGATATACCTCTGGCCGCGGCTCGTGCTCGAGGCGCTCATCGCGGTCCTGCCGGTCGTGGCGCTGTTCATCGTCCTGCGCTGGGCCGACGCCCTCGACGGCGTGGCCCCGAAGGTCGCCGCGGCCGTATCGCTCGTCTGGCTGGCGATCTGGGGCGTGCGCATGTTCTTCATCAAGTACCGCTATGATAACGACCTCTGGACGATCACCGACCAGCGGATCATCGATTCCTTCCGCTCCAGCCCGTTCAGCCTGAAGATGACCACCGCCGACCTGATCGACCTCGTCGACACGGCGATGGAGCGCTCCGGCATCCTGGCGACGTTCCTGAACTACGGCGACATCCGCTGCGAGACGGCGGGCGAGCGTCAGGACATCTCACTGCCCGCCGTGCCGCGCCCGTCGGAGGTGCACGCCCTCATCGACAAGGAGCGTGACCGGGAGCGCCGCAACGTCTACCAGGGCGATCAGGTCTCCCAGTCCGCACCGGCGCAGCCCGCCGATTGACGGAGCGAGTCGTCGGCTTGTAGGCTTGAATCGAAAGGCGTGTCCACTTGCAGAAACCATCGCAGGAACGTCGCATGGGCGAATTGATTCGCGAATACACGAACGGCGAGATCACAGTCGTCTGGCAGCCGGACCTGTGCATACATTCCACCTGCTGCTTCATCGACCTGCCGGAGGTGTTCGACCCGGAGAAGCGCCCCTGGGTGAACCCCCACGGCGCGAGCACGGAGAAGATCATCGTCCAGGTCGAGAGATGCCCTTCGGGCGCTCTGTCGTACCGCTGGAACAAACCGACGCGGTAGAAGCGCCCCGGCCGCATCGCGGGAAGGACGACGCGACTTGCCCAACGAGGAGCACTACCGGAAGCTGGAGCGGATGTACGCCTCCGCGCCCATCAACGACTTCTTCCAGCCCGTCATGCGCGTGTCGGAGGGCCAGGCGGTCGTCACCACGCAAGTCCGCCGCGACTTTTTCCATGCGGCGAATGCGGTCCACGGCGCCCTCTACCTCAAGATGCTCGACGATGCGGCGTTCTTCGCCGTCAACTCGCTCGTCACTGACACCTTCGTGCTGACGGTCTCGCTGAACGCGTACCTCGTCCGGCCGGTCTC
>JBGQNJ010000327.1:0-2148 GCA_041501065.1 Dehalococcoidia bacterium | reverse complement strand
GGAGAACCGGCAGGTCGCTCTCCGGCACCGGCACCTCGCCGTCCATATCGCAGTAGACGATCGGTATCGGCGCGCCCCAGTAGCGCTGCCGCGACAATAGCCAGTCGCGGATGCGATAGTTGACCGTCGGCCCGCCCCAGCCGCGTTCCTCGAGATACTTCGTGACCGCCGCCTTGCCTTCCTCATTCGGCATGCCGTTGAAACGGTCGGAGTTCACCATCACGCCCGGCTCGAGGTACGCCTCCGACAGCGGCTGGCCGTCCCAGTCGGGCGGCGCGATGACGACGCGCACCGGTATGCCGTACTTCCGCGCGAAGTCGAAGTCGCGCTGGTCGTGCGCGGGCACCCCCATGACGATGCCCGTGCCGTACGTCAACAGCACGTAGTCGGCGATGAGTATGGGCACCTTTTCGCCGTTCAGCAGGTTCGTGCAGTGGGCGCCGGTGAAGACTCCTGTCTTCTCCCGCTCCGTCGACAGTCGCTCGATCTCCGTCGCCCGACGGCTGCGTTCGATGTATTCGGCCACCTCCGCGCGATGCTCCGGCGTCGTGATATGCGGCACAAGCGGGTGCTCCGGCGCGATCACCATGAACGTGACGCCGTAGACGGTGTCCGGCCGGGTAGTGAAGACGCGGACCTGGTTGTCGTCGACCTCCGGCGATTCGAGCCCGAAGGCAATCATCGTCCCCTCGCTGCGGCCGATCCAGTTGCGCTGCATCGTCACGATGCGCTCCGGCCACTCGACGTCGCTGAAGTCGAGGAGGTCGTCGGCGTAGCGGGTGATGCGGAAGAACCACTGCGCCAGGTTGCGACGCGTCACCGGCGTGTGGCAACGCTCGCAGGTCCCGTCGGGCAGCACCTGCTCGTTGGCCAGCACCGTCTGGCACGATGGGCACCAGTTGGCCGGCGCCGATGAGCGATAAGCCAGGCCATTCTTGTAGAACTGGAGGAACCACCACTGCGTCCACTTGTAGTACTCGGGGTCGGACGTGACGACCTCGCGCTCCCAGTCGAAGATCGCGCCCATCGACCGGAGCTGGCGGCGCATGTTCTCGATGTTGCGCGCTGTCCACTCATAGGGGTGGATCTGCAACTTGATCGCCGCGTTCTCCGCCGGAAGCCCGAAGGAGTCGAACCCCATAGGGAAGAGGACGTTGTAGCCGCGCATCCGCTTGTAGCGCGCCTGCACGTCCGATGGCGCCATGGCATACCAGTGCCCGACGTGCAGGTCGCCGGAGGTGTAGGGGTACATGGTGAGCGCGTACCACTTCGGTCGCGGGTCGTCGTCCGGCGTGCGATAGAGCGCATCGGCATCCCAGCGCGCCTGCCACTTCTTCTCGACCTCCGGTGGATGATACCTATCGTGGGTCATTCTCGTTCCTCTTCGTGTCCCTGTGTTCTTCGGGCTCGTGCGCGATCAGCAGCGGCACCCGCTTGCGCAGGAAGTCGTCGATTGCCTGGACGACCGGCCTCGCCTCCAGCAGCAGGAAGATGAGCAGCGATCCGAGACCTGCCACCAGGTACAGCCGGCGCGCGACGGCCATGCCGACCGCCGCCGCCGACCACACCGTTGCCGCGGTCGTGATCCCCTTTATCGTGTAGCCTTCGCGGAAGATGACGCCCGCGCCCAGGAAGCCGATGCCCGTCACGATGCCGGCGGCGATGCGGTCCTCCGTGCTCGTGATCAGCGATATCTCCGTGAACAGCGCCGACCCCAGCGCGACGAGCGCCATCGTGCGGACGCCGGCAGGGTAGCCGCGCAGCTCCCGCTCGATGCCGATGAAGGCGCCGAGCCCCGCCGCGAGAAGGACTCGCAGGAAGAGCGCTAGCTGATCACCTGTGTCCATGTCCGTTTCTCAACAATCGAAAAACCCCCCATCCACAGGGACGGAGGGCTGCTCCGCGGTACCACCCCGCTTTCCCGGCTCGCCACGGCGAATCGGGACGCTCAGTCGGCGCTGTAACGGGCGCTACCGACGCCGGCTACCGTCGTTCACCGGCGCTGCTCCCAGGCGAGTTCGGCCCCCGTTTGCCGGCTTGCACCATCCGCCGGCTCTCTCGCGTTCCTCGGGCCTACTACTCCTGTTCGCGGCAGTTCGCGGATATGATTTTGGTGGAGCTGGGGGGATTCGAAGCCCCTACCTGTCG
>JBGQNJ010000326.1:0-2158 GCA_041501065.1 Dehalococcoidia bacterium | reverse complement strand
GACGGTGGAGCGCGGGTTGCGGCTGGCGCCCCGCTGGTCGATGGAGATGGCAGGCGAGAGGCCCTCGATGTAGTCGACGTCGGGCTTCTCCATCTGGCCGAGGAACTGGCGGGCGTAGGCGGAGAGGGACTCGACGTAGCGGCGCTGCCCTTCGGCGTAGATAGTGTCGAAGGCGAGGGAGGATTTGCCGGAGCCGGAGAGGCCGGTTATGACGACGAGCTTGTCGCGGGGTATGGCGACGTCGATGTTCTTGAGGTTATGCTCGCGGGCGCCGCGAACGATGATGGCGTCGGTGCTCATGGTTCTCCGGGCGTGAAATCGTATCTGGCCGAACCTCTAGTTTAGCATTTCGAGAAGGCTGGAAACAGGGAGCGTATGCCGGGGGACTCCGTGGGAGGCATCCTACGGGATGAATCCCGCAGCATCGTCGCAAGCGTCGATTGGCGCCAGAAGCTGCCGCTGCGCGAAACATGGGCGTTTTCTTCCCGCCCACCCACCCTAGATGGGTGTTTGGGAATCAGGGGCACATCCCCTGAACCCCTGGAAGAGGGGGATTCTCCCCCTCTTCACTCCCTCTGCAACGTGAGCGTCTAGAGGCGGGACTCGAACTCGTCGAGCTTGCGTTCCAGGTCGCGCTGGCGGACGGAGAGGGTGAGGTCGCCGCGGGTGCGCTCAAGTATGCCGCGGACGGCGTCGGCGGTGCGACGCAGGCCGCTGGTTATCGCTTCCGGGTAGTCGAATGTGACGAGCATGCTGTAGATATCGTCCATGTTGCCGAGGCAGACTTCGCAATGGCTAACGTCGCCGGAGCGCAGGGCATCGAGCAGATGGCGGCGCAGCTCGCCGACGGCCTCGCCGAGCCCGTTCAGATAGGCCCCGTTCTCGACTCCCAGCTCCTTCGGCCCGGGGAGCGGCCGCGCGGCGATAAGCGCCAGCGTCGTGCGGCCCTCGGCGTACTCCTTCTGGGCGTCGTGGACGAAGCCGGCGAAGTAGATGTCCGGGTGGTCGGCGAGAGCAGCATGGGCGCGCTCCAGCAGCTCCGACGCCTGGCGCAGGAGGTCTTCGGCTGCTGGGAAGTCGTCACGGTGGACGGAGCGAATGGCGTTGGCGGAATGGCGCAGCGCCTGACGGCACGAGGCGAGGCCGACCTCGCGCGCGGCGTGCTTAGCCTCGAAGTCGGTGCGGATGTCTTCGACGACTGCTTCCAGCTCTTTGTTGCGGTCGTACATGGTGTGTCCTCCAGTGCCTAGTCGGTCAGTGGCGGCGGCAGCTCGCCCTCGCGGGCTGCGTCGATCATCTTTCGGGTCTGCTCGGGCAGCTCTTCGCCCATCTCGCTGAAGCGGCGTTCGACCCAGCGGCCGATCTGGCGCGGGTCACGGTAGTCCTCGACGCGCTTGGGCTCGGAACCGTACTCTTGGAGGATGGTCGCTTCGGACTTATGGTACGCGAAGCCGGAGATGGCGCGGGAGAGCTTACTGCCGCCGCAGTGACGGCAGGTCGCGTCGACTTCGCTGCCGATGGACCGGACGAAGACGCTGGTGAGGCGTCCGCAGTCCTGGCATTTGTATTCGTAGATGGGCATGGTTGGCTCCGTGATTTCGCCGAGACTAGAAAGTCTCGGCTACGTGATTCCTCAGGCGGGAGGACTAAAGTCCTCCCCTACATTTCTCCTTATTACACTCCGACCCTACAGGCCCATATCATCGTCTGCGCCGCCCATGTCATCCAGCTCGTCGGGCATTTCGCCGGCTTCCATGCGGTCGATCATCTCCTCGAACTCGGGCTCGACCTCTTCGCCCATCTTCGACTGCATCTTGCGCGCCCAGGCGGCGACGCTGCGGGGGTCGTTCTCGTCGACGCCGGAGAGCAGCGAGTCGTCGTCGAGGGAGTCGAGCATCTGGTCCTCGTTGCGCACGACGGCAAAGCGTGAGACGAGGCGCCGCAGGTCGCTGCCGCCGCAGTTGGGGCAGACGGTGGCCGTCGGCGCGCTGATCGAGCGTTGGAAGACGCTCACGCGTCGCTTGCAGGCGTTGCAGCGGAATTCATAGATTGGCATGCTTATCAGCTCTACCGGCCAGAAACAGGACGAATCTTCGCGGATCGGGTACGGAGCCCCGACCCTACGTTGTCATTGTGCGAGAAGGCGGCGGCCGACGAT
>JBGQNJ010000325.1:0-2160 GCA_041501065.1 Dehalococcoidia bacterium | reverse complement strand
ATCGGTCGAGGTCGTGGTGCGACATGTAGGCCGACATCATCTCGATGGCGCAGCAGGCGAGGCCGAACGTCATCGGCCACAGCGACGACTTGCGCGCCATCGCCAGCAGATAGTCGGCCGGCGCCTGGATGACCCCGGGAAGCACCTCGCGATAGAGCGCGTGCGGGTGTTGGACCTCAACCGGGCGCAGTCGCTCGGCCTCTCGCTCCAGGCTGGTTAGCGGCCGCGAAGGCGTCGCCTGCTCGTCCCTGCCGACCTCTTCTACCGCCACTCGAGCGCCCCCTTCTTCCAGGCGTAGATTAGGCCGCCGGCCAGCACGCCGAGGAACAGGACCATCTCGAAGAACGCGGCCTTGCCGACGCCGACGAAGCTGACGGCCCAGGGGAAGAGGAAGACCGCCTCCGCATCGAAGACGAGGAAGAGGATGGCGTAGAGGTAGTAGCGGACGTTCATCTGGACGCGTACGCGCCCGATGGGGAGCATGCCGCATTCGTAGGGAGTCGATTTGGCCGACGACGGAGAGAACGGCGCCAGTATCCTGGCTGCTATCAACGCCGCCAGGACCATGCCGACGCCTATCCCCACGGCCAGCAAGACAGCGGCGTAGTTGTCGAGGAGGGTCTGCAAGAAAGCCCCGTTATGAGAGAAGTGCAGGCAACTTACACTAAAATGCTAGCAATAGGCAATCTAAGGGTCAATTTGCGCGGCGGTTTCCGCGTAGGTCGGGCGGGACGCCCGACCGCGGATCACGCAGGAAAGATGCCCCCGTATGGTCAGACGAGCTCCTGCAGGCGACGGCGCAGGCCCTCCGACCGCGACCGCGCTGCCTCCAGCTTCTCCCGCTCCCGTGCGACCACCGCTTCCGGCGCCCTGGCGAGGAACTGCTCGTCGGCGAGATGGCTTTGCAGGCGGTCGACCTCCGCTTCCGACGCGGCAAGCTGCTTGTTCAACCGCTGCCGCTCCGATTCTACGTTCAGCAATCCGCCAAGCGGTATGATCACGTTCAGGCCAGAAGCAAACGAGGAAGAGAATTCGTGAGCATCGAAACCTTCAACCTTATCCACGATCTCCACCGACGTGACTCGTCCGAGGGCGCATATGAGTGGAGCAAACTGCTTCAAGTCTCTTCTGAGGTTCGCCGGTTGATCTACTTGTGAGTACAGCAAAGCGCGATACAGCTTACCGGTGCTAATGAGAGGATCTGCGGTAGGTTGTTCCTCGGGCAAGCTCGCCAACGTCGCTCTCGCGTACTCGGCGCTCTTAAGGGCGGGCGCCAGTTCCAGAATGATTCTCGGCAGATGGTGTTTGGGCGGTATCTTGAACTCGTGCGCGCGTCGGTCACGTATATCGCGGATCACATCCATCACAACTTGGAAGCCTTCCTCAGGCACCCACCACGGTTCAGCTTTGGGGAACGGCGCGACGATCAGGGCGTCGGCGTCCGCTCCAGCCAGATGCGGCGACAGGGCGCGCCAGGCGGCCTCCGTCACGAACGGCATATAGGGATGCAGCAGCCGCAGCGCTTGGTCGAGGACGTGCGCAAGCACCGGCAGCGGCGAATCGTCGCCGGCGACGAGGCGCACCTTCGCCATCTCCAAGTACCAGTCGCAGTACTCACCCCAGAGGAAGTCGTGCGCCTGCCGGCCTGCCTCGCCGAGCTGGAAGTCGCCGAGTAGCTGGTCGACGCTCGTGACCACCGCGTTCAGCCGCGACATGATCCAGCGGTCCTCCAGCGCCATCGATTCGCGCGCGCCGGGCGTGGGCCGCTCGACCGTGCGCCCCTCCAAGTGCCCGACGACGAAACGCGAGGCGTTCCACAGTTTGTTGGCGAAGTTGCGTCCAGCTTCCAGCCGCTGCTCGGAGATGCGCATATCGTTGCCGGGAGTCCCGCCGGTCGCCAGGGCGTAGCGCAGGGCGTCGGCGCCGTACGTCTCAATAGCCTCCAGCGGGCTGGGTATGTGGTGCTTCGTCGTTACCTTCGACTTGCTGATCTTCTCGCCCCGTTCGTCGCGGACCAGGCCGTGCAGGTAGACGGTGTGGAATGGTATCTCCTTCATGTTGTAGAGGCCCATCATGATCATCCGGGCCACCCAGAAGAAGATGATGTCATAGCCGGTCACCAGCACGGAGGTCGGGTACCAGTACTGCAGCTCGCGGGTT
>JBGQNJ010000324.1:0-2173 GCA_041501065.1 Dehalococcoidia bacterium | reverse complement strand
GGCGCGGCGAACAAGCTGCGCGAGACGAGCCCCATGCCCGAGATGTGCTCCCGCCTCTGCCCGCAGGATCGCCAGTGCGAAGGCTACTGCGTCCTTGCCAAGACCTCACGGCCGGTCGCAATCGGCCGTATCGAAGTGTTCATCACTGACTATCAGCGGCAGCACGGCGGACGGCCCATCCCGAAACTGGCGCCCGCCAGCGGCAAGAGGGTGGCCATCATCGGCGCCGGGCCGGCGGGCCTGACCGTCGCCGAGGAGCTGGCGACGAAGGGCCACGCCTGCACCGTCTTCGACGCCTGGCCTCAGCCGGGCGGATTGCTCCTGTACGGCATCCCGAGCTTCAAGATGGACAAGGCGATTGCCGACGAGAAGATCGCTTTTCTCGCGAAGTTGGGCATCGAGTTCCAGACGAACACGGTCATCGGCGACAACGTCACGATTGACGGCCTGTTCGAAAAGGGCTTCAACGCCGTCTTCCTCGGCTACGGCGCGACGCGGGAGACACCGCTGCCGCTGCCCGGCCGGGGTCTGGAAGGCGACTACGAAGTTGCGGGCAATGAGTTGAGCGGCGTCTACTGGGCAATGGACTTCCTTGTGCGCGCCAGCGTGCCACCGGAGAGACTGCCGGAGCGCATGCGAACGCCCGTCGAAGTGGGCAAACGCGTCGCCGTCATCGGCGGCGGCGATACAGCGATGGACTGCGTCCGCACAGCCCTCAGGCTCGGCGCCGAGCAGGTGACCTGCGTCTACAGGCGCAGCGAGGCGGAGATGCCGGGCCGCGCCGAGGAGCGGAAGAACGCGCGCGAGGAAGGGGCACAGTTCCACTTTCTCGCCACGCCTGTCCGGTTGCTCGGCGACGCAAACAGGCACGTGCGCAAGATGGAGTGCCAGCGCATGGAGCTGGGAGAGCCTGACGACAGCGGCCGGCGACGCCCCGTTCCGGTCGAAGGCTCCGAGTTCCTCGTCGACGCCGACACGGTGGTATTTGCCCTCGGCTTCGGCGTCGACGGCGCGCCCGCGCAAGGCTGCGCCGGCCTGGAGACCGACAGGTGGGGTCAGGTGGCGATCGACGCGGACACGGGCGCGACGAGCCAGCCCGGCGTCTTCGCCGGCGGCGACTGCGCTCACGGCGCCGACCTCGTCGTCACCGCCGTCGCCGACGCCCTGCGCGCCGCCGAGGGCATTCATCGCTATCTGACAGAGCAGAGCGGCTGACGGGAAAGCCGGCCCGCCCTGCCCGACAGGCCGGCCCCTTTCGAGGGAAGGAGTCCACGAGGAGGTGGAAGCAATGCCAGAGATAGCAGCAGGTCAGAAGGCACCCGATTTCGCCTTGCCTGACGAAAATGGGCAAAACGTGCGCCTGTCCGACCAGCGCGGAAAGCCGGTGGTGCTGGTGTTTCTCCCGGCGGCGTTCTCGCCGGTCTGCACCGACGAGATGTGCGCCTACCGGGACGACTACTCGGACTTCGAGGCTAAGGGCGCCCGCGTCTTCAGCATCAGCGTCGATAGCCGCTGGGCGCTCAAGGCCTGGAAAGATGCGATGGGTTTCAAGCACGCACTCCTCTCCGACACGAAGGGCAAGGTGGCGAAGCTCTACGGCTGCTGGAACGAAGCGCTCGGGCTGGCGGAGCGCCTGACCGTCGTCATCGACAAAGACGGCGTGATCCGCTACACCACGCGCAGCGAAATATCGAAGCCGCGCGACCATCGCGAGGCGCTTGCCGCCATCGGCTGAACGCGTCGCGCCGGAATCAGGAGCAGGGATGGAAGACGAAAACCCGCACTACTGCTTCGGCTGTGGCAAGCACAACCCTCTGGGTCTCCATCTCTCGTTCAAGATGGAGAACGGCGAGGTGAAGGCGCCCTTCACGCCACAGGCAGAGCACCAGGGCTGGCCGGGCTTCATGCACGGCGGTCTCGTCGCGACGATGCTCGACGAGGCGATGGGCTGGGTGACGATGAGCCACGGGATATGGGCAGTAACCGGCAAGATAAACGTCCGCTACCGTGAGCCGGTGCCTCTCTTCCAGCAGGTGACGGTCGTGGGGATAATCGAGAAGAACCGCGGACGCTGGATTCTGGTCCGCGCCGAGGTCCGCTCGTCGGGAGGTGCTGTGCTATCGGAGGCGGATGCGATCTTCATGCGCGTCTCGGGCGACCGTCGGGCCGAGCT
>JBGQNJ010000323.1:0-2175 GCA_041501065.1 Dehalococcoidia bacterium | reverse complement strand
TGCCTCTCGGCGTCCGGCATACGGCGCTTCTTCGACATCCTCGACGGCATGAAGGACGTCATATCCCTGGGCGTCGGCCAGCCCGACTTCGTGACGCCCGACATCATTCGTAACGCCGCCGTCAAGTCGATCGAGGACGGACAGACGCACTACACGTCGAACTACGGCATCATCGAGCTGCGGCAGGCGATCTCGCGCCACCTGCAGCACCACTACGACGTCTACTACGAGCCGGCGAACGAGATCATCGTCACCACCGGCGTCAGCGAGGGGCTGAACATCGCCATGCAGACGCTCCTCGACATCGGCGACGAGGTGCTCTGCCCCGACCCGCACTTCGTCGCTTATCCCGCCTGCGTCACCCTCGCCGACGGCGTCTTCGTCCCCGTGCCCACGAGCGACGCCAACGCCTTCAAGGTGACGGCCGCCGCCCTCGAAGAGCGCATCACGCCGCGCACGAAGGCGATCCTGCTCGGCTACCCGTCGAACCCGACCGGCGCCGTCATGGAGCGCGACGACCTGCTCGCCGTCGCCGAGCTGGCGGAGAAGCACAACCTCTTCGTCATCTCGGACGAGATCTACGACCGCCTGGTATACGGCCTGAAGCACACCTGCTTCGCTTCGTTGCCCGGCATGCAGCAGCGCACGATACTCCTCGGCGGCTTCTCCAAGGCCTACGCCATGACCGGCTGGCGCCTAGGCTACGCCGCCGCTCCCGCCAACGTGCTCGAAGGGATGATGAAGGCGCACCAGTACGTGATGATGTCCGCGCCGACGACCTCGCAGCACGCGGGCGTCGAGGCGCTGCGCAACGGCGAGGAGGACGTGCGGGGCATGGTCGCGGAGTACGACCGGCGGCGTCGACTCATCGTGAGCGGCTTCAACGACATCGGGCTGAAGTGCTTCGAGCCGCGGGGCGCCTTCTACGCCTTCCCGTCGGTCGCCGTCACGGGGCTATCGGACGAGGCGTTCGCCGAGGAGCTGCTAATGGAGGAGCGCGTGGCGGTTGTGCCGGGCTCCGCTTTCGGCGAGTGCGGCGTCGGGCACGTGCGGGCGTGCTACGCGCAGTCGTACGAGCTCATCGAGCAGGCGCTGGAGCGCATCCGCCGCTTCGTGGACCGCCACCGCCGCTAGCAATTCCGTTCAGCCCGGCGATTCCCCTCGAAGGCCGCGGCTTTGATTGACCAATGACCTACTCGTCGTCCGATTCCGGCTCGTCGAAGTCTGAAATCACCTCTTCGGCCCGGATGTTGGATATGGCCTGCTCTACGGACTGCACATTGCCGTCATTAAGCAAGCCGTTGGCGCGCTCAAGTGAGTACACTGGCGCTTCCCGAAGTCCTCGTCTCCTGCGCTGCTCGTCGATCTTCCAGAATTCAACGTGTTCGATATTACGTAGCCGAGGCTCCATGAAAAGTGAAAGGTCGAGCGCATAGGCTTCGTAACGGCCTGGCCTGCCAGAGGCAGCCGACGTATCGGGCTCGATCACGTGAATGAGTTTGAAGTCCATGAGTTGCTGGATGAGTTCGTGAACATCTTTGTAGGTTGTTGCATCGTCTTGGGACACAAGAAACGCTGTCTTTCGTTTCTCTTTCAAGCAGTATGTTGTGAGGTCGCTTAGTACCTTTTCCAGCCCCGTTGCTTCGGTTCCCGCATCCTCTCGAAGACTGGTGAGTTTGGTTCGATATGACACTCGCCCTGCGCCCTTGTATATGCTCTTCGGCGTCAGGCGCTTCCAGCCGTTGTCCCTTGCTGCATTGACCGCCTCCACAAATATGTTGAGGAAGTCGCGAGGAACGCCGCCAGACGCGAGTGTCAGCTGCAGAAGGGCATCGTCGCTGATCACGCCGCTTTGCGAGAGATCCTCCAACCCAACCTTGGCAGCCATGGAGTCAAGCATTCTCGTCAGATACCGCCTAGTCGCATCGATATCCTCGAATGTCTGATCCAAGTTGATCTCCTCGACGTCCTGGGCAAGTTCCACACCGACAGTCTGCGATCCTTCGTGACGGACCAGGGCCGTACGGTGACGCACCGTGCCAACTTTGAGATAGAAATCAGTCCCTCTCAACAGCCGGTGCATGTAGTCAATCACGTCTGGCTGGCGGTGCGCATCTATTAGGTAAAAATCGTCGACGATTACCGCGATGTGTTCAAACCGTGACTCTCGCAACG
>JBGQNJ010000322.1:0-2176 GCA_041501065.1 Dehalococcoidia bacterium | reverse complement strand
CGTCCCGGAAGCCAGTACCTCCATCTTGTTCTTACCTCCCTGAGGCGCCTGCCGCAGCCAGGTCTTCGGTCGTGGACAGTCGAAACGGCCGCTCTTCGGGCCCTGCCATGGTCGATTCCTCCACGAGTCCCGAGGTCGCGGTGAGCGAATTATGGTGCCGACGCTG
Source organism: Dehalococcoidia bacterium (assembly GCA_041501065.1). Classification (GTDB taxonomy): domain Bacteria; phylum Chloroflexota; class Dehalococcoidia; order DSTF01; family JALHUB01; genus JALHUB01. Next base: position 2,010 of record JBGQNJ010000322.1, on the reverse strand, counting down.
AGGAATTGTCAAACACGCGGTGGCCTTCTGCCAGAGTCAGCCCCTGCGCTACAATTGTCGCTACGCCCCCGATTATTGCGAAAAACTGTTATCTAGCGACAAGGACTCCCAGCGTTGACTTCCGAAGGCATATCCCTCGGCCCCGAAGAGGCATTCGGCATCGACCTCAGCGAAGAGCGGCTGACCGGCACCATCCTCCGTCTCTCCGCCCCTCTCGCGGCCGAGCGCATCTCCACGACCGCCATCGGCATAGTCGACGCCGTCCTCGTCGGCAGGTACGTCGGCTCCGACGGCGTGGCCGCTATCGGTATCGCGGGACTGCTGCTCTGGCTGCCCCTGTCGGGAGCCTGGGGCGTTAACGTCGGTGCGACGGTGGTCGTCGCCCACAGCGCCGGCGCGCGGGCGCTCGACGACCTGCAACGATCGGTCCGTGCCTCCCTGACCTTCGCTTTCCTTTGGGGCCTGGCGGTTTCGCTCTTCCTCGCTGTGGCGGCCCATCAGCTAATGCAGCTCATGGCGGCGCGAGAGGGCGTGCTCGGCCCGGGCGTCGACTACATGCGCGTGACCGCACTGGGCATGCCCTTCATGGTGCTGATGTTCGCGGCGAACGGCTGCCTCCGCGGCGTCGGAGACACAAGGACGCCGATGCTGGTCATAATGGTGTCCAACGTCGTCAACGGCGTTGTGGCCTTTTTGCTGATCAGCGGCGCCTTCGGCCTGCCGAAGCTGGGAGCCGCAGCCGCGGGCGCCGGGACCGCCAGCGCCGGTGTTGCCGGTGCGCTCATTGCCGTCGGCGTGCTGGTCCGGGGCGACGGCCCGATCCTCTTTCGCCCGTTGCAGGCGCTGCACTTCGGCCGAGACGAAGCGCGACGGCTTCTTAACATAGCTGTTCCCGTCGGTCTGGAGGAGCTTCAGTTCAACCTCGCCTTCCTCGTCTACTCGCGCCTGATCACCGGCTTTGGCACCGCCGCCGCAGCCGCGCACGCGATCGCGCTCCGCGCCCTCGACATCGCGCAGGTGCCCGGATTCGCCCTGGGGACAGCGGGCACAGCCGTCGTCGGGCAAGCGCTGGGCGCGGGCCGGCCCGACCTCGCCGTGCGAACTGGAAAGGAAACGCGAAAGTGGGCGCTGGTCACAATGGTCGGGCTGGGTGTCCTGGTGCTGATCTTCGCGCCGCAGATGGTCGGTCTGTTCGTGAACGACCCGGAGGTCATCGACATCGGCTCGCGCTGCCTGCGCGTCTTCGCCCTCGCCTTCCCGATGATGGGAATGGGTATGGCGCTCTCGGGCACCCTGCGCGGCGCCGGCGACGTCCGCTACGTCCTGGGCGTGCTAACCGTCACGGCCTGGACGGTGCGCATTCCCGCCGCCTTCATCTTCAGTCACGTCGTCGGCTGGGGACCGGCGGGCGCGTGGGCCGGTGCGGTCCTGGAGCAGAACGTGCGCGCGGGCCTCATATGGCTCCGATTCGCGGGCGGTCGCTGGAAGACAAAGAGAGTCTAGCCGGAGGTCGCTAGTAGAGAACGTGGGCGCAGCCCGGCCAGAGCATCGCCACGAGCATCAGGATGGTGACTATGACGATGAGCGCCCGCGGCGGGTGCCACGGACTCTTCTCCGGCTCCACGCCGGAGTAGCCCGCCTCCGACAGGTCATAGTCCGGATGGCTGGGGTCGTTCGGGTCGACCTCCCAACCCTCACCTTCCGGCTCGCCGTCCTCGTCCTCGTCCGGCATGACCATGCGAGGTCTGTCTCCTAGTACGCGCCCATCCGGCGCAGCGTTTCGTCGTCGATGCCGAAGTAGTGCGCGATCTCGTGCCGGACCACGTGCCCGACCCTCTCGACGATCTCGTCATCGCTCCGGCAGGTCAGCTCGATGGGCCGCTGGAAGATAATGATGCGGTCCGGCGGCGCCATGTTGTAGCCCAGGCCGCGCCGGGTGACGGGGATGCCGCGATACAGGCCCAGCAGCGTCTGGCCGCGTCGGGCGCGCGCCACGCGAAGGTCGTCGGG
>JBGQNJ010000321.1:0-2178 GCA_041501065.1 Dehalococcoidia bacterium | reverse complement strand
GTAGCTGAAGGCGATCTTCTCCTCGGCGGCCGCGGCATCGAGCTTGCGCAGGAGGTCGAGGGGGATGCCGCGACCCTGGAATTCGAGGTCAATCAGCGGGTTCAGGGCCAGGCCGGCAGTGACCGGCTTCCCGGAAAGCGTCATGCCGACGGGGATCATCGCGGCCTGCCCGATCAGCCGGCTCGTCGCTGGGTCACGGGTGACGACGCCGATCGCCGGGCCCGCGGGTCCGCGCTGCAACTGCCAGTCGAGGTTGGACTCGTTCGCCTCGCCTTCGGGTGATAGCCGCTGCATCAGCTCAAGGCAGGCCGGGGCGTCTTCCGGCGAGTATCGGCTTGAGGTCCAGGCTTCCTCTTCTGTCACGGCGTTGCTCCCAGTCCCGCAGGTTCAGCGCCGGTATTATAGCATGGGGGCGCATCGGTAGCCGCAAGCCTTGCTGCGTTCCGGCCTTCGTTGTTTCTTTAAGCCGACCGGTGTCATACTCGCGACGGGTTTGCTTCAAAGAAAGGGGCACGCAATGGACTACCAGGACCTGCTCTACGAGAAGGAAGGCGCAATCGCCACCATCACCCTCAACCGGCCCGAAGCGCTGAACGCGATCTCGCTGCCGATGCTCAGCAGCCTGTCCAAAGCGCTGCGCGACGCCGACGCCGATGAGGCAATTCGGGTCATCGTCATGACCGGTGCCGGCCGCGGCTTCTGCGCCGGCCTCGACCTCAAGGTTATGTTCGGCGCTGGCGCGAGCGGCGCGCCCCTTGGCCTCCGCTTCGACCTCCCGAACAGCCCGCCGATGGTCCTCCGTACGACCGACAAGCCGGTGATCTGCTCCCTCAACGGCCCGGCCGCCGGATACGGGTTCGACCTCGCGCTAGGCTGCGACATGCGCATCGCCTCGGACAAGGCGCGGATGGGCGCGATCTTCACGCGTCGGGGCATTCTGCCGGAAAGCGGCGGCGCCTGGATGCTGCCCCGTCTCCTCGGCTGGGCGAAGGCGACAGAGCTCGTTTTTCGCGGCCGCATGCTCGACGCGCAGGGAGCGCTGGCGCTCGGCCTGGTGAACACCGTCGTGCCCCACGAGCGACTGGCGGAAGAGACGCGCGTCTGGGCGGAAGAGATAGCAGGAAACGCGCCCCTGGCTGTCCAGGCGGCGAAGCGGCTGATGCGTCTAGCCATGGAGGAGAGCTTCGAGGCGAACGTCCACCACGCCTATCTGCAGCTCCTGCCCCTCTTCGGCACTGAGGACTTCAAAGAGGGTGTAAGCGCCTTCCTGGAGAAGCGACAACCGTCGTTCAAGGGGCGCTGAGGTCGGCGACACTGCGACGCTAGTCGAGTCGAACCGTCGCTACTTCGACCGGCTGTAGACTCCCATCAACTCCGCCTGCGCGAGGACCTGCCCCTCCATCGCCTGCAGTAGGGCGTCCTTCGTGAGGCCAGCGGCCGCATCGAGCTTCGTGTCGAGCGCGTAGAGGCGGAAGAAGTAGCGATGCGCCCCGCTCGGCGGGCACGGCCCCGTGGAGCCCAATGCGTTTGCGCCGTTCTTGCCGTTGGTCCCGCCCTGCGACGGATTCTCGTCGGTCGATACGCCTTCGGGCAGGCTGCGCAATGTCGACGGCAGGTCATAATAGACCCAGTGGACGAACGTCCCCGAGGGCGCATCGGGGTCGTCGACGATCAGCGCCAGGCTTTGAGTGCCGGCCGGCGGCTGCCCCCACTCCAGCGGCGGCGAGACGTTCTCCCCGTCGCAGGTGTACTTCGTCGGTATCGATTCGCCGGCCGCGAATGCCGTGCTCGTCAGTGACATGGTCATCAGCTGACCCCCTGTGCTTTCGGTCGGGGCGGGGGTGGAAGTACCCCCGCCTCCGCATCCAATGTTCATCGACATCGCAACGCTCACAAGAAGAACGAAGATCGCTCTCTTCATGTTCGGGCCTCCGCACCGTCGTCGACGGGCTTTGGGCGAAGCCGTCGCCCTCTGCTCACGGTCTATTCTACAGGAACTGGAGACCGATTTTGCGCTGCAATCAGCCGCGCCATGGTGGTATGCTATGGCGTGCCGTCGGCAGGACGGTCGGAGAGGGACGAATGGCTCCCAAGAAGGCGGCAGCCGAAAAGCCGGTGAAGCGAAGGCGCGGGCGTCGCAGGCAGAGCGGCGGGCAGCGCGTGGGGTTGGTAATCCTG
>JBGQNJ010000320.1:0-2191 GCA_041501065.1 Dehalococcoidia bacterium | reverse complement strand
AATATTCATGACCTCTCCTTGCATCTAGCTGCCTTGTGCCCCACTCCCCGCCCGTAGTAGCTCCATTCTCTCAGTGCGAGCGCCAGTACCACAACCAGCAAAATGAAAAACAGCGGTGACATCGCAACCCCGAGATAACCGAACAGCGCCGTCCTGGCATGGCAGCCAGAACGAGCCACCAATGCTGGAAGTATAGCGCTGCCGAAGCGCTTGTCAATCTCTTCGCGTGGTGCGCAGTAGGCGCAACGTCGAGCGCTTGCTCCGGGCCAACTGGCCGCTGGTCGAGACGCTTGCCGGCGCTCGTGGAGCGCAGCACGCTGAGCCAAGAAGAGTTCGCGGCGCTGGCAGACATGATGGGGACGGACGTGAGCCTTGACGCGCCGGCGTATAATGAGCGCGAGGAGGAAAGGGGCGCACAGCAACGGAGGCCCGTGATGAGTTTGCCCACAACGTACTACGATGGCCCAGCCGACCAGTGGCGCATGTGCGAACGTTGCGGCAAGCGGCGCGCTGCGTGGGTGGTGAACCCCGGCACCGACGCCGGGCTTTACGCCTACTGCGACCCCTGTGTGCCGGGCCGCTGGAAAGACCGGGCTCAGCGGTACACACCGGACAGGAACCATGACCTTGATGAATGGACGGAGTTCACGGCGCAGGTCGACGCGGGGGATGAGGCGGAGGAGGACATCGCGTAGGCGGACACGCGGCGGAGACGCGCATGGGGCCGGCTGCGAGGCCGGCCCTCTCGCATTCCGGCGGTGAAGCACTGGAAGCGGATGGCGGGCTAGTGTATGCTTAACGGCGTAACTTTGCGCCATAACCAGGAGAGACTGCGATGACTGTCACCACATCTGAGGTACGAGCAAAGGGCGAGGCCGCGAAGGCGACGGCGCGTCGCATGGCGGCGCTGTCGACGGACACGAAGAACGCGGCGCTGCACGCAATCGCCGACGCACTGCTGGCGCGCGAGAAGGACATCATCGCGGCGAACGAGGCGGACTACGAGGAGGGCAAGAAGGCCGGACTCAACGACGAGATGCTGGAGCGCATGATGCTGAACCACGCCCGCGTCGAGGGCATCGCCGCCGACACGCGGAACGTGGCGAAGCTGCCGGACCCGGTCGGCGAGCGCTTCGACCTGACGGTGCGGCCGAACGGGCTGGTCATCGGCAAGATGCGCGTGCCCATCGGCGTCATCGGCGCCATCTTCGAGAGCCGGCCGAACGTGGCGGTGGACATCGCGTCGCTCTGCTTGAAGTCGGGCAACGCCTGCGTGCTGCGCGGCGGCGAGGAGTGCGCGCGGTCGAACACGCTCTTGGGGCGCATCACGTCGGAGGCGGCGACCAAGGCGGGCGTGCCGGAAGGGGCGATCCAGCTCGTCGAATCGCTGGACCGCGGGCTGGTGCGCGAGCTGCTGAAGATGAACGACGTCATCGACCTCTTGATACCGCGCGGCGGACCGGGCCTCATCGCCATGGTGCGCGAGAACGCGACGATGCCCGTCGTCTCCGCGGCGGCCGGCGTCTGCCACACCTACGTCGACAAAGCGGCCGAACTGGCGATGGCGGTGAACATCGTCAACAACGCCAAGACGCGCCGCCCGACCATCTGCAACGCGCTGGAGTGCCTGCTGGTGCACCGCGACGTGGCGGAGGCGTTCCTGCCGCAGATAGCGTCGAAGTGGTCGGAGAAGGGCGTGGAGATGCGCTGCGACCCGACGGCGCTGAGCATTTTGCAGAAGGTCAACGGGTCGAAGGGATGGAAGGTGGTGCCCGCGACGCCGGAGGACTTCGGCAAGGAGTTCCTGACGTTCATAGCCGCCGTCAAGGTGGTCGACTCCGTCGACGAGGCGATGGCACACATCGCGAAGTACGGCTCCGGCCACTCGGAGGCGATCGTGACGTCGGACTGGCCGGCCGCGGACCGCTTCCTGTCGGAGGTCGACGCGGCGGCGGTGTACTACAATGCGAGCACGCAGTTCACGGACGGCGCGCAGTTCGGCCTGGGCGCGGAGATCGGCATATCGACGCAGAAGATGCACGCGCGCGGCCCCATGGCGCTGAAAGAGCTGACGACATACAAGTGGGTAATCTTGGGGAACGGTCATACCCGCCCCCTGTAGCAAGGAGGATAGGATGCCGGACTACTACTTCGAGCGGGAGTGCCGGACGGCGCACTCGGAGTCGTTCTT
>JBGQNJ010000319.1:0-2196 GCA_041501065.1 Dehalococcoidia bacterium | reverse complement strand
CGACCTGGTGATCGAGACCGCGGAATTGACGCTGCCCGACCCGGACATCGCGACGCGCGCCTACCTCGCCGAGGGACTGGCGGAACTGGCGCCGGAGCTGGCGCTGCCCGGCATCGGGATGACGATGGCAGAGCTGGCAGCGAAGCTGCCGAAGCTGGGAATGCGCGCGCTCGACGAATACACGGCGGCGCTAAGAAGAGAGGTCGCTCATGGAAGCTGAGACGGAGAGAATCGAGAGCCTGGTGCGACAGATCATCGTCGAACTGGGCGAGAACCCGGAGCGCGAGGGGCTCCAGCGCAGCCCTCAGCGAATAGCGGCTTCGCTGGCGTTCCTCACTGGCGGCTATGACGTCGACATCGACAAGCTCGTAAACGGCGCCTGCTTCGCGCAGGAGACCACCAGCATGGTGATCCTGCGGGATATCGAGTTCTACAGCCTCTGCGAGCACCACATGCTGCCCTTCTTCGGCCGCTGCCACATAGGCTATTTGCCCAGCGGCAGGGTCTTCGGTGTGAGCAAGCTCGCCCGCCTCGTCGACGTCTTCGCGCGGCGGCTCCAGCTCCAGGAGCGGCTGACAGAGCAGATATCGCAGGCGATCATGAGCGCGATCCAGCCGATCGGCGTCGGCGTCATGATGGAAGCGCAGCACCTCTGCATGATGATGCGCGGCGTGGAGAAGCAAGACACCGTGATGACCACGTCATCGCTGCTCGGCAGCTTCCGCGAGAACGCCACCACGAGACAGGAGTTCCTCGCCCTGATAAACAGGCCGCCGCCCTGACAGCCGGTCGAGGCTCTTCCTCTCGGGCGCCCTGCCAGAGGCGTCGCTGACGGCCTATCGATCTCGATGCTACAATGGATCCGGTAGCGACTCATCCGCCGTGATGGACCGGCCGGTCGTGCAGCAAGGACGTGCGCATTGTCCCAGCCATCTGCCTATCTCCCTCGAAGCATCTTCTCCCCCATCGCCCGCAACTACGACGGTCCGGCGGCAGCGCTCAGCCTCTTCCAGTACCGTCGCTGGCACCGTTTTCTCCTGGCGCGGCTGAACCTTCCTGCTCCGGACGGAGGCCGCCGCCTGCGCGTCCTCGACATGGCGACGGGCACGGGCGCGCTCGCCCTGGACCTGGCGCGACGCCCGGACGTCGAAGTCGTCGGCGCTGACGTCACGCGTCCGATGCTGGCGCAAGCGCGGAGACGCCTCGCCAGCAACAGCGCCCGCGACCGGGTCGACCTCGTCGAGTGCAGCGCGGAGACGCCGCCCTTCGGCGACGGGGCGTTCGATGCCCTCGTGTTCGCCTACCTCCTGCGCTACGTCAACGACGTCTCGTCGACGATGTGCTGTCTGGCGGCGCTCGTGAAGCCGGGCGGGACAATCGCCTCGCTGGACTTCGCCGTGCCGCGCGGCATCGCCTATCCCTTCTGGCGTCTCTACACGGGCATAATCCTGCCATCCGCCGGACAGCTCTTCTCCCGCGCCTGGCGACGGACGGGTTCGTTTCTCGGCCCGAACATCCGCGACTTCTACCGTCGCTGGCCGGAGGAGCGCATATTGCGCGCCTGGCGTGACGCCGGCATGGTCGGCGTGCAGTCGAAGAGGCTGTCTCTCGGCGGCGCGATAGTCATCTGGGGGAGGAAGCCGTCATGAGCACACACGAGGACGCCCGGGCTGTTGCTCCGCGCTACGGTCCCGCCTTCTACGCGCTGGGCGGCGGCGGCTGGCGCGATTATGTCACGTTGCTGCATCCGCCGTACACTGCCTGGCACCTGAGCTACGTCGTGCTGGGCGTTGCGCTGGCGCCGGCCGTGCACGTCGAACGCCTTGCCGCCTCGCTCGTCGCCTTCTTCCTAGCGATGGGCCTTTCCGCGCACGCCCTCGACGAGCTTGCCGGCCGGCCGCTGAACACGCGCATCCCGGAGCCGACGCTGCGACTGATTGCGGTCGGCGGGTTGGGCGCGGCAGTGGCGCTGGGGATAGCGGGCAGCGTTGTGGTGACGCCGTGGTTGATGGTCTTCGTCGTCTTCGGGCTGTTCATCGCTCCGGCCTACAACCTGGAGTGGTTCGGGGGGCGGTTCCACAGCGATGCCTGGTTCGCCTTCGCCTGGGGCAGCTTCCCGTTCCTCACGGCCTACTGGGTGAGCGGCGAGCGTCTGGCGCTGCCGGCGCTCTTCGGGGCCGTCGCGGCGTTTGCGTT
>JBGQNJ010000318.1:0-2197 GCA_041501065.1 Dehalococcoidia bacterium | reverse complement strand
GGAGCCGGAATTCGCCATCGCCGACGGGGTTATCTGCCTGGACCTCTACAGCAGGGAGAGGCTCTCCCAGGAGACGCTCTCCTCGCGGGTGCTGCGGGTGCACAAGATGCGGGGAACGGCCTTCCACGAGGGGGATCACTCCTACGCCATCAGTGACAAAGGCATAGCCATCTTCCCGCGGCTACGGCTGTCGCTGAGCGAGGCGCCGCCGAAGGAGGAACCCATCGTGAAGGTGACCACGGGGATTCCCGGCCTGGACGGGATGCTGGGCGGCGGCCTCAACGAGGGCTTCTCCACGATGGTCGCCGGCGCCGCGGGCACGGGCAAGACTACCTTCGCCGTCCACTTTATCCATGGCGGGCTGAAGAGAGGCGAGCGGTGCCTGCTGGTGGGCATGGAGGAGAGCCCCAACGCCATCGTCAAGATCGCCGCCGGTTACGGCGTCCGCCTGGCCAAGTACATCCACTCCGGTCAGCTCACGATACTCCACCGGCGGCCTCCGAACCTCAACATCTATCAGATGGCGCAGGAGATCCGCGACGTCGTCACCACCAAGGAGATCAGCAGGGTGGCCTTCGACGCCATGAGCGACATCCAGCCCAACGTCGCCGGTGCGCGGGCGCTGCACGACTACGTCTCCGCCCTAGTTGGCCTCTTCGAGGCTCGGGGCGTTACCTCGCTGTGGACCAACGTCATCGAGAACGCCTTCGGCGAGTTCAGGATCACCGAGGCGAACCTCTCGGTAGTGGTGGACTCGATCATCCTGCTCCGCTACGTCGAGCTGGATTCCCGAATCGAGAAGGCGATCTCCGTCCTCAAGATGCGCGGCAGCAACCAGGACAAGACGCTGCGACACTACGAGATCTCGGCGAAGGGGATCGAGATCGGCGGCCCCTTCGAGGGATACGGCAACCTCATCCTTGGCGCGCCGACCGTGCTAGGCGGCGGTGGTACCCTGTCCGGCTACCCGCAAAGAGTCATCGAGCGGTTGCGGGCCGGCGGGGGGACGAACCCAGAAACGCAGGGCGAAATAGTGGAACTGGCACGCAAGCGCCGCCGGGGGAAGTAGTCATGGCAGAGAAGCCCAGCCGGAGCCCCGCGTAGCGGCGGTCGAAACGGCCACGCCCAGCGCCGCTCCCGAAGACCGGCCCATCCCCTCGGGCATCGTCCGCCTCGACGAGGTGCCGGAGGGCGGCCTGCGCAAGAGCCATACGCCTCCTTGCTTCCGAGCACCGTTTCATAGCCATAGTGCCTGCTCTCACTGAAGCACAGGCATGAGGTTACGTTCGTCCGGTAGAATGAGCGCCGGCACGCCCACGGGGTCGCCGGTGCAACGATTGCGTGGTAGCGAATCCTCGACACCTGCTCTGGAAGCCAACCTCTTCCCCTCATTCGCCCTTGTACACGGCCTTTCGCTTCTCCGCGAAGGCCCGCGGCCCCTCCTTCGCATCGTCGGTCGTGTGCACGAACATCGAGAACAGCGACTCCATGCGCAGGCCGTCCATCAGTGGCAGGTCCAGCCCCTTCAACACCGCTTCCTTAACCAGGCGGACCGATATCGGCGCGCTCTCGTTGATGCGCTGCGCCAACGCCATCGCCGCCTCCATCAGCTCCGACTGCGGCACGACGCGGTTGACCAGGCCGATGCGGCAGGCTTCGTCGGCGCTGATGTGCTCGCCCGTGAACATGAGCTGGAGGGCCATGCCCAGCGGCACGACACGCGGCAGGATCTGCGTGCCGCCGTTCCCGGGAATGATCCCGCGGGTCACCTCTGTCAGGGCGAAGGACGCGCTGTCCGAGGCGATGCGGAGGTCGCAGGCCAGGGCCAGCTCGAGGCCGCCCGCGAGGCAGTAGCCGTTGACGGCCGCGATTATCGGCTTCCATAGGTCGATGTTGCGCAGCACGGCCGCCGTCGTCGCGCCGGCGGGGTCGGTATGGCGCTGCTGCTGGAGGATGCTCATCTCCTTCAGGTCCGCCCCCGCCGAAAAGGCCTTGTCGCCGGCGCCGGTGACGATGAGCGTTCGCGCGTCATCGTCGTCGCGGAACTTAAGGAACGACTCCCGCAGGCCGTCGCGCACCTCCCGGTTGATGGCGTTCATCGCCTCGGGCCGGTTCAGCGTCAGCACGATAGTCTGACCGCGCTTCTCGTAGAGAACGACGGGCATAGTAATCTCCTCTCCTGTCTGGGATGCGACGG
>JBGQNJ010000317.1:0-2212 GCA_041501065.1 Dehalococcoidia bacterium | reverse complement strand
TATGAGCTCGTCGACGGTGGCGACCATAGGAGCGCGTAGAACCTCCGTATCTACTCTAGCATATCGACGAAGGGGGATGTGATCGAGCGGGGGCGCCCGGCCCTGCGCCCAAAGGGAGTGCAGAGGGCATCCCTCTGCCGGGGCTCTGGGGGTGTCCCCCAGAGATCCAAACGCCTCTAGGGCGGGAGGGTGGGAAGATCATCGTTCATGTTCGCAGGCGCGGCAGCGAGCGCTATGGGCACCGTCAGCGCCATGCGCGCGCAACGGCTTTACACGCTCCTGCCCCTTCGCTATGCTTGAGCCGACTTCAACCTTCAGCAGAGGGAGCTGCCTTTGTTCTCCGCACCGCGCGGCACCGGCGACGTCCTTCCCGCCGAGCAGCCCTACTGGCGTGAAGCCATCGACGCGGCGGAACGCCTCTGCCGCCTCTTCGGCTACGCGCGCATCGACACGCCGGTCTTCGAACAAGCCGACCTCTTCGAGCGCGGCGCCGGCGGGGGATCGGACGTCGTGCGCAAGGAGATGTACGTCTTCGAGGACCGCAGCGGCGAGCGCCTGGCCCTCAAGCCGGAGGGCACAGCCAGCATCTGTCGCGCCTACCTCCAGCACGGCATGGGCAACCTGCCGCAACCGGTCCGCCTCTATTACCTCTCGCCGACGTTCCGCTACGAGCGGCCGCAGGCGGGACGCCGCCGCCAGCACACCCAGTTCGGCTGCGAGGCGATAGGCGACGCCGACGCCGCTGTCGATGCCGAGGTCATCGAGCTGCTGTGGCGCCTGTACGCCGATCTCGGCCTGGGCGACCTCGTCCTGCTGCTGAACAGCATCGGCGACCGCGCATGCCGCCCACGCTACCTGGAGGCGTTGCGCGCCCACTACCAGCCGCACCTGCGCGCCGTCTGCCGCGACTGCCGCGACCGCTACGCCCGCAACCCGTTGCGCCTCCTCGACTGCAAACAGGCGAGCTGTCAGCCGATCATAGCGACCGCGCCGTCGATCATCGACTACCTCTGCGACGACTGTCGCCGGAACTTCGACGACCTGTGCCGCTACCTCGACACCCTCGACATCCCCTACGAGCTGACGCCCCACCTCGTGCGCGGCCTCGACTACTACACGCGCACCGTCTTCGAGGTCCAGCCGCGCGGCGGCGGCGCCCAGAGCACGATCGGCGCCGGTGGCCGCTACGACGCGCTCATCGAGGAGCTGGGCGGCAAACCCACTCCCGCGACCGGCTTCGCGACGGGAATCGAGCGCATCATCCTCAACATGAAGCAGCAGAAGGCGTCCGTCCCGACGGCGACGACGCCGCAGGTCTACGTCGCGCACCAGGGGGTCGAGGCGCGCGTCGAAGCGTTCAAGCTGGCGAGCCTGCTGCGTCGCGAGGGTGTCTCGACGGTGGTCGCGACGGGCGAGCGCAGCCTGAAGTCGCAGATGCGACAGGCGAACGCGCTGGGAGCCGCCTGGGTCGCGATCCTGGGCGAGCGGGAGCTTGCGGCGGGCACCGTGCAGCTACGGAACATGGCGGACGCCGGCCAGCGGGAACTGCTGCAATCGGAAGCTGTCGAATTCCTCAGGCGAGAGGGGACGTTGGCGCAGCGAGAATCTCCTCCGAATAGCCACTGAGGCGAGCGAGAATCGCAAATGCTGTCCGCAACACGAGGAAGTACTGATCCAGGTTCGGCGGTCCTTCCAGAAATCTGCCCGAATGAACGAGGGCGTCTCTTATCTTGACCACATCATCGACATGCGTAGACTCCAGTTTCTGCTCGCCCAGAAGTCTTGTCAGTTTCGCCTTAAAGGGGCAACGGCGCAACGCATTTGCATTGACTTGAAGCGATGGGTCGATTTCCGCCAGGGCCTTTCTCACGCGGGGTCGTGCCTTTCTCCATTCGTCCTCGTCCAGGAGAAGGGCAAAGCCTCGTTGCTCAGCATAGTGATTCGTCAGCGCGTCTAGTAGGCTCGCGGCCGTCAAGGCCCGCGTCTCTAGGTAAGGCCCCTGGCTCGCAGCATCAAGGAAATAGTCAACCATAGGCCTAAGATCGCTCTTCTCTTTGACAGCAACCCAACTCGTGACGCCTTTGGCAAGGTCAAGTTGCCAACCACGGGCCGTTATGAGACCACCGTACCGCTTCGTCACCGACGAGCGGTGAACCGACACCATGAGAGCGGGCTGCGCGACACTCCGCCAGTTGATCCACGTGACCTTGTT
>JBGQNJ010000316.1:0-2216 GCA_041501065.1 Dehalococcoidia bacterium | reverse complement strand
GCCTCTTTCTGGACGCCGCCGGAGTCGGTGAGGACGCAGCGGGCATTGCTCTCCAGGAGGAGCATGTCGCGGTAGCCGAGGGGTTCGAGGAGGCGGACGTTGACGGACGGCGCCAGGCCGGCGTCGAGCATCGCTTTGCGGGTGCGTGGGTGGACAGGGAAGACGACCGTCTCGGGCAGCAGGCCCAGCGCTTGCAGGATCGAGGCGAGGCGGGCGGCGTCGTCGGTGTTGGCGGCGCGATGCACCGTGGCGATAACGTAGCCCTGGGGAGAGAGGCCCCACCGCGCGAGCTGCGCTTCGTCGAGGCTTCCGTCGTCCAATTGACGCAGCAGCGAATCGTACATGACGTCGCCGACGAGGTGGACGCCGTCCCTGATCCCCTCGCGCGCCAGGTTACTGACGGCCAGGGCGCTGGGGCAGAGGAGAACGTCGGCGCAGTGGTCGGTGAGGACGCGGTTCAGCTCTTCGGGCATCGTGCGGTCGTAGCTGCGGAGACCCGCTTCGACGTGCGCGAGCGGCAGGCCGAGCTTGGCTGTGGCGAGGGCGCCGGACAGCGTCGAGTTGGTGTCGCCATAGACGAGCACGCGGTCGGGGAGCTCGTCGAGAAGGACGCTCTCGATGCCCTCCAGCATTCGCGCCGTCTGCCGGGCGTGACTGTCGGAGCCGACGCCGAGATAGTAGTCCGGCGGGGGCAGGTCGAGTTCAGCGAAGAAGACGTCGGAGAGCTGCGGGTCGTAGTGCTGGCCGGTGTGGATGAGGATGTCTTCGTGGCGGTCGCGGAGAACGCGTGAGAGGGCCGCGGCCTTGATGAACTGGGGTCGCGCGCCCACGATAGAGACGATCTTCACGGCGGGGCCTAGTTGGGACTGCTCGGAGATGTCCGGGCGGGTGACTCCCGTTTGCCTTCGGTCAGGTCGAGCCGCGCCAGCTCGTGCAGTTGGGCGACGATCGCTTCGGGCGTTCGGTGAAGGCTGATCTCCAGCTCCGCGATGCGGCGCAACAGGTCGTCCGGCGGGCAGGGAGACGGCCCGCGGGCGAGGAATACCTTCGGGTGCGCGGTCGGCGACAGGTCCTCGCCCTCGCCGACGACGTCGTCGCGCAGCTTTTCGCCCGGACGCAAACCGGTGAAGACGATCTCCACCTCGCGGCCCGGCTCCATACCCTTGGCGCGGATCATGCGCTCCGCGAGATCGGCGATCTTTATCTCTTCGCCGACGTCGAGGACGTAGATCCCGCCGGGCTCGGCGACGAGGGCGACCTGGATGATCAGGTTGGCGACCTCGTGGACGGTGAGGAAGTAGCGCGCGACCTCCGGGTGGGTGACGGACACGGGGCCGCCCTTCTGGATCTGGCGCCAGAACGTGCTGACGACGCCGCCGCGGCTGTCGATGACGTTGGCAAGCCGGACGGCGGCGAAGGTCGTCCCAGGCCTGCCGAGCGAACGCACGAGCAGCTCGCCGATGCGCTTCGTCGCGCCCATGACGCTCGACGGGTTCATGGCGGCGTGGCTGGAGAGGTAGATAACCTTTTCTGTGCCCACCTGGTTCGCCGCTTGGAGGATGTTCAGGGTGCCGACGACGTTGACGAGAAAGCCCTGGTCGGGGTTCTCCTCCAGTAGCGGGACGTGCTTGTAGGCGGCGGAGTGGAAGACGACGTGCGGCCGCGCGCCCTCGAAGGCCTGGAAGACCTTGTTCCTATCGCCGATGCTGCCCATCCAGGGCTTGATCTGGCAGTCTTCGGAGCGCTGACTCAGCTCGACGCGCAACTCGTGCAGGCCGCCTTCGTTGGCATCGAAGAGATGGAGGCTGGCCGGCTCGAAGGTGAGCAGCCGTCGCGCGAGCTCAGAGCCGATGGAGCCGGCGGCGCCCGTGATGAGGACGGAGCGGCCGGCGATGAGGTCTCGGCAGCCCTGCTTGTCGATGTCCACAGGGTCTCGCTCGATGAGGTCCTCTATCGTGATCGCGCGCATCTCGCCCGCCTTGGCCTTGCCGCTGACGATGTCGTCGAGGCCGGGGACGATGCGCACCGGCACGTGGCTGGACTCGCAGATGGCAAGCAGTTCGTGGATGCTGGCGCCGCTGGCCGACGGAATGGCGAGGGCGACGACGTCGACGTCGTGCTTCTCGACGAGCGAGGGAATGTCGTAGCGGTTGCCCAGCACGGGCACGCTGTGGATGCGGGTGTGCAGCTTGCGCTCGTCGTCGTCGACGAAGCCG
>JBGQNJ010000315.1:0-2222 GCA_041501065.1 Dehalococcoidia bacterium | reverse complement strand
GGCAGGCGTCCGCCGGCACGCCGCGCTCGTGGAGGAGCGTGCCCATGGCGCCGTCGCAGAGGAGCGGGCGCTCGTCAAGCGTCGTTAGGAAAGCGTTTCGCATCCTTCTCCTATCATCCGGGTGGCAATCGACTACTCCGATGGCGCGAAAAGCCTCTAGAGAATAGCCAATCGTTTCAAGCTATGCAATCAGGGATGCACTTAGCGTCGCCTGAGCAGGAGGACAAGGCCGGTGACGATGAGAATCAGCGGCCAGAACCGCGCCCATCGGAAGACACGATGGACCGCTCAGGGCGCAAGCTTCGCCGGCGGCTTGCCCTGCAATCGCCGGATGCTCGATCGCAGCGCCATGTACCCGCGCACCAGCGCGCCGCGGGCCAGCGGGGCGCCCGCCATAGTAGCTCCGTCGATGGTGAACGCGGTGCCGGAGATGAAGGACGCCTCGTCGCTGGCGAGGAAGGCGACGGATGCTGCGACGTCCTCCGGCGTCGCGAATCGGCCCAGTGGCGACGACTGACGGAGGATCGAGCGGGTGGGGCTGCCGAACCCATCCCACAGCGGCTTCAGGAATGGCGTGTCGACCCAGCCCGGGCAGATGGCGATGGAGCGGATGCCGTCCGGCCCATAGACGTGCGCGACATGCCGCATGAGCATGATGACGCCCGTCTTCGAGACGTTGTATTCGATTCCTGCGGGACTGGAGGTGAGGCCGGCCATGCTCGCCGTCGCTAGGAGCACGCCCTTCTTCTGCTTTCGCATTATGGGCAGCGCAGCTTTTACGCAGAGGAAGACCCCCGTCAGGTTGACGTCGAGAACGCGCCGCCACGACTCCTCGGGGCAGTCGCCGACGGGCACCAGGCAGGGCGTGATGCCGGCGTTGGCGTGCAGGATGTCGAGACGCCCATAGGCCCGCACGGCCTCATCGACCGCAGCCTGCACCTGGTCGGACTGCGTCACGTCCGCGACCAGCGACATCGCCTCGCCGCCAGCATCCCTGATGCGGGAGGCCACCCGCTCGGCCTCCTTGGCGTTGATATCGACGACGGCGACCTTCGCGCCTTCGGCCGCGAGCCGTTGCGCGCAGGCGGCGCCGATCCCTGAGCCTGCCCCCGTTACCAGGGCCGTCCTGCCGACGAGTCTCGATTCCATGATCGCCTCCTCCTGGGCGGGGTCGCTGCGGTGGCAATCATTCTACTTCCCCTTGACGGCGAATGTGCAACGGGCGGCAGGCAAAAGGTCGGGGCCGGCTTGTGCCGGCCCCTGCGATGACATGCGCCCGGGCGATGCTACCCGAGCAAGAGCGTGACAACGCGATTGCGCTTGACCCAGGGAATCCGTTCGATCCAGGCGTCGACGCCGAGTATTCGTCCCGCACCCAGGGCGCCCAGCAACCCGAAGATCACGATGTAGACCAGGTGCTCGTCCATGAACGGGTTCTGCGCCGGCGGGAACTGGGCGAGGTAGAACAGCATCATCATGATGGCACCCCAGAAGAGGCCTGACCGTGTGAAGATGCCGAAGATGAGCGTGACGCCGATCAGTATCTCTCCCCAGATAACGAGCGGATTGACCACGTTTAGGGCGGTCTGACTGCCACCCAGGCTATGGAACCAGAACGTCAGAGGCCCTTGCGTCGAGTGCAGCAAGAATCCGGACGCACTGAAGTTTGTCACAAGCTTGTCCAAGCCCGACCAGACGAATATCCAGCCCATTGTCAGCCGAAGCAGAAGCGTGAACGGACCCATTACCGACTGCGCAAGACTCTCGGGCAACGCATCGAGCCAGACCCTATCAAGATGCGTCCGCCTGACCAAGGCCGGCCAGCCGGTCAACTCTCCCTGTCCCATTGGATGAGCTCTCGTGGCCATTTCTAACCTCCTAGGTTACTTTAGCCTATTTACATCCTTTAATGCATGATAGGCACTGAATACTGCCAAAGTCAATGGAAACATGTGGCCGAATCGTGAAGAGATCGTGAAGGGATGGTTGACCGCCGCAGACGCCTGCGGTGTAATCAGTAGACGCGGACAGCGCAAGGAGAAGCTTGAATGCGGCTAGTTACATTCCAGCAGAACGGGACCGGGCACGCGGGTGTCGTGGCCGGCGACTACGCTATCGACGTCGCGACGACGGCGGTAGAGATGGGCGTGCCGCAGCTCTCGCAGTGCGGCGACATGCTGACGTTCCTGCGCGGCGGCCCATCCGCCATCGAGGGCGCACGC
>JBGQNJ010000314.1:0-2224 GCA_041501065.1 Dehalococcoidia bacterium | reverse complement strand
CGTCATCGTGTGGCGTGCCACGTCGAAGGCGTCGCGGAGGATGCCCATGGCCGTCTTCGTGAGGTCAGTCAGAGACTGCACGCTGTCCCCCGTCGGCGCGTTTCGCCCAGGTGCTTCCCAGGATGCTCTGGAGGGTGGCGCGAAGGCGCACTTCGTCCAGTCGCTGCCGCATCCGTCCGTTCGTCGCCACCGACATCTGACCGGTCTCCTCCGACACGACGACCGAGACGGCGTCCGTCCGCTCCGTGATGCCGAGCGCGGCCCGGTGGCGCGTGCCCATCACGCCGCGCGGACTTTCGTCGGCCAGCGGCAGCGTGCAGCCGGCGGCGACGACCCGGTTCTCCCGCAGGATCACCGCGCCATCGTGCAGGGGCGAGTTAGGGAAGAAGATGCCCTGAAGCAGCTCAACGGAGGGGGCAGCGTCGACTCTGACGCCGGTATCGATGTAATCCTCCAGGCCGGTCTCCCGCTCCAGCACCATGAGGGCACCGTGTCGCTCGCGCGAGAGGTTGCAGGCCGCGCCGGTGACGGCGTCGATGACCGCGTCGTAGCCCGGTCTGCCCAGCCAGGCGCGCCTGGTCCTGCCCAGACGTTCGAGGGCGCGTCGCAGTTCCGGTTGGAAGATGATGGGTATGGCTATGAGCACAGCGACGAAGGAGTGCGTCAGGACATAGTTCAACACCCGCAGGTCGAAGACGCGGGCCAGCACGAAGGCGCCAATGAAGACGACGGCGATGCCGCGCAGAACGGACATGGCTGTGGTGCCACGCAGGAGGAGCAGCACCCAGTAGATGATCGCGGCGATCAGCAGGATGTCGACGGCGGCGCGGGCGTCGAAGCGTGACAGGTTCTGGCTGATGGCGTCGAGGAAGTGTTGCATTTGTGGGGTGCGCTGTCTCTGAGTCTCGCGATTGCGCGCCTAGCTCTCCGCCAGCAGCAGCGCCAGGATGGCTCGCTGCGCGTGCAGGCGGTTCTCGGCCTGGTCGAACACTACCGATTGCGGGCCTTCGATGACCTCGTCCACTATCTCCTCGCCGCGGTGCGCCGGCAGGTCGTGCATCAGGATGACGTCGCGCCGGGCCTGCGACAGCAGCTCGTTGTTCACCTGGTAGCCCGCGAAGGCCTTCAGACGGGCGTCGGAGCTGTCTTCCTGGCCCATGCTGATCCAGACGTCCGTGTATACTACGTCGGCCTGCTTAACCGCCTCCTGCGGCGAGCGAATGGTACTGATCTGGGCGCCGCTCTTCGCCGCCGACTGCCGCGCGTGGGCGAGCGTCTCGTCCGACAGATCGTAGCCTTCGGGCGAGGCGATAATGAAGTTCATGCCGACCATCGCCGCCGCCTGGGCAAGCGACGTCGCGACGTTGTTGCCGTCGCCGATGAACGCCAGCGTCAGGCCGTGGAAGTGCCCCTTCCTCTCGAAGACCGTGAGGAGGTCGGCGACCGCCTGGCAGGGGTGTTCCTCGTCGGAGAGGGCGTTGACAATGGGCACGCTCGCGTAGGTCGCGAGGTCGACGAGCGTCTGCTGCGCGTAGGTGCGCGCCGCGATGCCATCGACGTAACGGCTGAGCACGCGCGCGACGTCGGCGACCGACTCGCGCTGGCCGAGGCCGACCTCACCCTGCCCGAGGTAGATGGCCTGGCCGCCGAGCTGCTGCATCGCCACGTTGAAGCTGACGTTTGTGCGCAGCGAGGCCTTTTCGAAGAGGAGCGCGAGCGTCTTGCCGGCGAGCAGGCGCGGGTAACCGTTGCGCTTCATCTCGGCAGCGAGGTCGACGATGCGGCGCAGCTCTTCCGGCGTCAGGTCGGCAATGGACAGGAGGTCCCGGCCCTGCACAGGCAGCCCCTTTCAACAATCCAGAAGTATAGCATAGCGCTATTCGCGCACTCACGTAAGACGCATTGCCCGTCCGCGGGGGTCGCGTCCGCGGTCAGCGGATGCCGGATGGCTGGCACGTAGGGCACGAGCGCGTGTCAGAGGCGTTGCACTTTGAAGCGGGGAGCGCGTTACCACCCGCGGGTTGCCTTGCGCGAATTGCGCAGCTTCGTCGATCCGTCAACGTCGCCCATGGTCTGGAATGTGACCGGTCTTGACGAAAGGGCAGCGCAAATAGTAAGCTCGCTTGCGCGCCTCGTCCGTCGATGGGAAAGGATTCTCTGTGGGCTCCTGGCTGGAACGGAATCGCAGCGTCGTACTCACCTTCCTCGTTGCCGTCATCATTGT
>JBGQNJ010000313.1:0-2227 GCA_041501065.1 Dehalococcoidia bacterium | reverse complement strand
TCGTACCAGGGGTGCACCTCCAGCAGCAGCAGGCCGAGGAGTACCAGCGCCGTTGCCAGTTTCGCCATCACGTAGCCGGACGAGACGAACGAGGTCTCGCGGATGGTGTGGACGCGGGTCAACATTCGCGAAACCGACGTCTGCTCCTGCTTCAAGCGCACGATGAAGTTCGGCTGGGTAAACGGCTCTATGGCAGCGAAGTGGTCGCCCAGCCCGCTGACACGCTCCAGCAGGTCGTGGGTGCGCACGTCCTTGTAGAACCAGCCCTTCACCGCTTTCACCAGCTCGAACACCTCGCGAAGGGCCTCGCGGGCGGGCGCCGCCTCCTTGCGTCGCCAGAGGAGCGCGCACTCGTCGGCGATTGTGCCCAGAGAGACCGCAAGGTCGCCCGGCACCTTCTCGCTCTCCTTGTAGTCGGAGATGACGCCGGTCAACAGGAATCCGATGATGAAGACGTTCGCGGTGATGATCGTCGCCACCAGCGGGCTGACGGAGATGGTCTCGACGCCCGTCCGCTCGACGACAAGCCTGATAGCGACGACGACGGCGCTGATGGCGAGAGCCTGCAACGGCAGGCGCCAGCTTGCGAAGATTCCTCTCATTATCTGCCCCGCGTTTCGACTCGAAGTAATCGCTTCTATTATAGGTGGGCCCGCAGTATGGGGAAAAAACGGTTCGTGATGTCGCGAGGCGTGCGGGGCCCGTCGCTCGGCATCCCGAGCGACCCCGGGATGCGATAGCGAAGCGTCGCACCCATCGATTCCGGCTGTCGAGGGCCACGGCCGTCGCCCTCGCCTCGCTGATTCGATACGTCCCATCCGCTGAATACCTGTGCGTCGACAGACGTCCGCAGGATGCCCTACCATGACTACATGCGAATGAGACGGCTCGCCGTCGCCTGGCTGCCCGCGATCATCTGGATGGCCCTGATCTTTTACCTCTCCGCGCAATCGTGGCCCCTTGGAAAGACGCCGTCGCCGGCGCTCTCCTACGTCGCCCACTTCTGCGAGTACGCCGTGCTGGCGTTCCTCCTCTTCTGGGCGCAGCTCTCCCGCGGGAGCTGGAACGGGAATCTTCGCACCGGCCTCGCCCTCAGCTTCGCCCTCAGTGTCCTCTTCGCGGCCACCGACGAGTACCATCAGAGCTTCGTTTCGGGGCGCACGGCCTCCTGGCTCGACTTCGCGACCGATGCAGGGGGAGCGGCTTTCGCGCTGGCCGTCATTGGCCGCTGGGGGCACTCGTTCCTATGGCGACAAGTGAGATATCGCCGAACAGTTCTTCCTGCTGACCCCAGACGCGGCCCGCCTTGATCAACTCCAGCACAGCGAGGAACGAGACGATAACCTCGACGCGCGACGCGCACCCCAGCACCAACTTGCGGAAGCTCACCTGTCCCGTCTCCCTCAGCGCCGTCTCGATCTCCTGCACCTTGTCTTTGACCGAGACGATATCGCGCGGGATATCCGCTACCGGCTCCTCGGGGTGACGGCTCAGGGCGTCGCGGAACAGCTCCATTAGCCTGTCCAGCGTCACCTTGTCGAGGCCGGATGGGAGCGGCACGTCCGGCGGCGGCGCGGTCCGACGGTACGCCCGTAGCCCCTCGTCTTCGATCGACCGCAGCGCCAGCGCTACGTCCTTGAAGCGCTTGTACTCGCGCAGCATCTCGGTCAGCTCGCGGCCGACGGCCTCCTCCTCGACCTGCTCCGCCTCCGTCGGCGGACGCGGCAGCAGCGCCCGCGACTTCAGATAGATAAGCTTCGCGCCGATCGACACGAAGTCCGACAGCGCGTCGAGGTTGATCTGGTCCCAGGAGTGCAGTTGCGCGAGGTACTGGTCGGTCACCTGGACCAGCGACACGGTAGTTATGTCGAGCTCGTCCTTCTCGATCAGATGGAGGAGGAGGTCGAGGGGGCCCTCGAAATGAGGCAGCTTGAGCTCGTACATGGCGACGAGGGCCTCGCAACGATTTGCGCCGTCGAGGCCCCCATTCTCCTAGATCGCTCTCTTAGACACGAGCGAAGGGACGCTGCACCGCCTCGCTCACGACCTTGACGCGCTCCATCAGCCGATGGAAGTTCGCGAAGTTCAGGCTCTGCGCGCCGTCGGAAAGGGCACGGTCCGGGTCAGGATGGATCTCCACCATCAGGCCGTCCGCGCCCGCCGCAACGCACGCCATCGACAGCGGCTCGACGAGATACCAGCGGCCCGTGCCGTGGCTCGGGTCGGC
>JBGQNJ010000312.1:0-2227 GCA_041501065.1 Dehalococcoidia bacterium | reverse complement strand
GCCCTTGTCGACGATATGGGGCACGTTGGAGAGCGTCTCGACGTTGTTGACGATGGTCGGCTTGCCCCAGAGCCCGACGAGAGCCGGGTACGGCGGCTTATCGCGCGGGTTTGCCCGCTTCCCTTCCAGCGAGTTGATCAGCCCCGTCTCCTCGCCGCACATGTAGCGTCCGGCGCTGAGGTGGAGATGCATCTCCAGACTGAAGCCCGAGCCGAGAATGTCTTTCCCCAGGTATCGGGCGTCTCGCACCTCCGCGATGGCCTTCGCGAGCGCCACGGCGGAAGGACCGTACTCGCGGCGCAGGAAGATATACGCGGCTTCCGCCCCTATGGCGTAGGAGGCGACTATCATGCCCTCGATGACGCCGTGGGGGTCGCCTTCCATGAGGACGCGGTCCTTGAACGTACCGGGCTCCATCTCATCGCCGTTGGCGACGACGTACTTCGGCTTCGGCGCGTCCCCGCCCGCGGGGATGAAGCTCCACTTCTGGCCGGTCGGGAAGCCGGCGCCGCCGCGACCGCGCAGGTTCGACGCCTTTACCATCTCGATGACTTCGGAGGGCTGCATCCGAAGCGCCTTGCGCAGCCCCTGGTAGCCGCCGGTCCGTTCGTACTCCTGGAGGTCAACGGGCGACTTATCGAGTCGGATGCGGCCGGTCAGCGGTGTCTCCATGCCTACTCGTACTCCGCCAGGACGGTGTCTATCTTCTCCGGCGTAAGCTCGCCGTGGAGCGTCCCGTCGATCATCATCACCGGCGCGCGATCGCAGGCCCCCAGGCACACCGACGTCAGCAGCGTGAAGCGGCCGTCAGTGGTCGTGCCTCCCACTTCGACACCCAGGCGCGCCCTCAGGTGGTCGAGCAGCGTCTCGTAGTCCAGCAGCCAGCAGCTCACGCTGTCGCAGACCAGGATGACGTGCCTGCCGACGGGCTTGCGGAATATCAGGTTGTAGAACGTGGCGACCGAGTCGAGCTCCGCGGGCGTCATCCGCAGGTACTCCGCCAGGTCGGCGAGCGTCTCGTCGGAGAGCCAGCCGCGGTGCGCCTGCACGGCCATCATGGCGTCGATGCAGGCTGCGCGCCTTCGCCCCGACATGGCGACCGTCGCGTCTATCTCCTGCCGTTCCTCTGCCGTCAGCACCGGCGCCTCCTCAGCGGTCCACGTCCGACAGCACGTAGTCGATGCTGCCCAAAATCGCCATCAGGTCCGGGATCATCGCTTCCCGCGAGATCAGCGGCACCATCTGCAAATGCGGGAACGACGGCGTGCGGATGCGCGTGCGGTAGGACATCGTGTTGCCGTCGCTGATCAGGTAGTAGCTGTTGTTGCCTTTCGTCGCTTCGACGCCAACCGACGCCTCGCCCGGCGGTATCACGGGCCCCCAGCTCACGCCGAGGAAGTGGATGATGAGCGTCTCGATGTCGTGCATCGTGCGCTCCTTTAGGGGAGGCGTCGCCAGCGGGTGGTCCGACTTGTAGGGCCCCGCCGGCATGTTGTCCACACACTGCTGGATGATGCGCAGGCTCTGGCGCATCTCCTCGACGCGCACGACCGCGCGGTCGTAGCAATCGCCGTTGACGGCCGTGGGGATCTCGAAATCGAATTGATCATAGCCTGAGTAAGGGCGCGTCTTGCGCCAGTCCCACTTGAAGCCGCAGGCGCGCAGTCCCGGGCCGGTGACGCCCCACTCGATTGCCTCGTCCAGCGTGTACGCGCCCACTCCCTGCGTCCGCCCCTTGAAGATGCGGTTCTGCATCACCAGGCCATCGTATTCGGCGAGGCGCGCCGGCATGTAGGCGACGAAGTCGCGCATCATCGTGTCCCAGCCGCGCGGCAGGTCCTGCGCTACGCCGCCGATGCGGAACCAGCCCGGGTGCATACGGGCGCCGCATATCGCTTCGATGATCGCCAAGGCGCGCTCGCGGTCGGTGAACATGTAGAAGACGGGCGACAGGGCGCCCACGTCGCCGGCGAAGGTGCCGTACCAGACGAGGTGACTGATGACGCGGAAGAGCTCGCAGAGCATGACACGGATGACCTTCACCCTGTCCGGCACCTCGATGCCCGCCAGCTTCTCGACGGCCATCACGTACGGCAGGTTGTTCATGACACCGCCGAGGTACTCGACGCGGTCCGTGTAGGGGATGTAGGTGTGCCAGGACTGCCGCTCGCCCATCTTTTCGGCGCCGCGATGGTGGTAGCCGATATCCGGCACCGCGTCGACGATG
>JBGQNJ010000311.1:0-2237 GCA_041501065.1 Dehalococcoidia bacterium | reverse complement strand
CGATGGCGTCGAGCACCTGCCTGCGCAGCGAGGGGGCCAGGTTGTCCAGGCGGCCGAGGTGGACCAGCCGGACGCCGCGTTCGTGCAACTCCTTGATCTCGCGCTTGATGACACGGGCCACGAGCTGCATAAGGGCGCGGACTTCCGGGCGCGGGCGCGCCCAGTTCTCGGTCGAGAAGGCGTACAGCGTTAGATAGGGCACGCCGCGTTCGCCGAGGTAGTTGATGATGCGCCGGATGTTCTCGGTGCCGGCGCGGTGTCCCGCCTGCCGCGACAGCCCGCGCTCCTTCGCCCAGCGGCCGTTGCCGTCCATGATAATAGCGACGTGGACAGGCAGCGGTTTCAGGCCAGCTTCTGAATCGTCGGTCTCAGACATAGGGGGAATAACCATTTGCATCGATTGCGGATATTCGCGTCGTAGGGGCGCATCGCGATGCGCCCCTACATCTCCCCTGTAATCTCCGCCTGTTTGTCTAGACCTCCAGCAGTTCTGCTTCCTTTTCCTTGCCGAGCTTGTCGATCTCTTCGACGAAGCGGTCCGTCAGCTTCTGAAGCTGGTCGGCGGCGCGCTTCTCGTCGTCGTCGGAGATCTCTTTCCCCTTGTCCAGGGCGCGCAGCTCGTCGACGGAGTGACGGCGTACGTTGCGGACAGCGACGTGGCCCTCCTCCACTTTGTTGTGGACCACCTTCGCCAGCTCCTTGCGGCGCTGCTCCGTGAGTTGCGGGATGGCGAGACGGATGGTGTGACCGTCGTTAACGGGGTTGAGGCCGAGGTCCGACTTCAGGATCGCCTTCTCGATTGCGCCGATGGCCTGCCGGTCCCAGGGCTGGATGGTGATCAGTCGCGCCTCGGGCACGCTTATGGTCGCGAGCTGGTTGAGGGGGAGCGTGCTGTCGTAGATGTCCACCTTCAGCGCTTCCACGAGGCCCGGGCGCGCGCGGCCGGTGCGAATCCCGTCGAGCTCCCGCTGGAGGACGGCGACGGCGCTCTTCATGCGTTTCTCGGCGTTGGCTATCGTCTCATCGATCATGGCTGGTTCCTCTCGGCCCAATGCCGGTATAGCGGGCGCTAGGCAGGCGGCGCGGGTTCAACGGCAGCATACGCCGTCTTAGTCTCGGCGATCAGCGTTCCTATCTTGTCGCCGCGGACAGCGCGGACGATGCCGTCCGGGCCCATCAGGTTGAAGACGACGATCGGCAGGTTGTGGGCCATGCAGAGCGTGACAGCGGCGCTGTCCATCACCTCCAGCCGGCGTGACAGGGCGTCCATATAGTTCAGCGTGTCGAAGCGGCGCAGGCCGGGCGTCTTGCGCGGATCGCCGTCATAGACGCCGTCGACGCGGTTCTTCGCCATGAGGAGGACGCCGGCGCCGATCTCGACGGCGCGCAGCGCGGCCGCGGTATCGGTTGTGAAGTAGGGGTTGCCCGTGCCGCCGGCGAAGATGACTATGTCGCCCTTCTCCAGGTGCTCGATCGCGCGACGCGACGAGAACGGCTCGGCGATCTCCTGCACGGGGATGGCCGACTGCACGCAAACGCCGAGCCCGGCGGCTTCGAGGGCGCTCTGGAGGGCGAGGGAGTTGATGATCGTCGCCAGCATGCCGGCGTAGTCGGCCGTCGTGCGGTCCATGCCCTCTTCACTGCCGATGCCGCTGCCGCGCAGGATGTTGCCGGCGCCGACGACGATGCCGATCTGGTTGCTAACGGCGTGGGCAGCCTTGATTTGGGCGGCGACTTTCCTGAGGGTGGGGGCGTCGATGCCGAAACGCTCGTCGCCGGCAAGCGCCTCCCCGCTTATCTTGAGGAGGGTCCGTTTGCCACTTTCGGCCATGGCAGGTGGCCCTAACTGCCTAGCTCAAATCTCGCGAAACGGCGGACCTGGACGTTCTCGCCCGTCTTGGCGATGACATCGTTCACGATATCCTGCACCGTGCGACCGGGGTCGCGGATGTAGGCCTGGCAGAGCAGGCACAGCTCTTCGGGCGTGCCCTCGGCGCCGGCAGGCAGGTCTTCTTTGGAAACGGAAAGCGGACCGGTCGCGGCGACCTGCATCGCCAGCTCACGGGCCAGCGCCCTGAAGTCGTCCGTGCGGGCGACGAAGTCCGTCTCGCAGTTGACCTCGACCATCGCACCGATGCGTCCGCCGGCGTGGATATAGCACTCGACGAGCCCCTGGTCGGTCGTGCGTTGCGACTTCTTCTCGGCGGCGGTGAGGCCGCGCTCTCTGAGTATCTCGG
>JBGQNJ010000310.1:0-2272 GCA_041501065.1 Dehalococcoidia bacterium | reverse complement strand
TACTCTCACCGGATGCGCGTGCCCGGCGTCTTCCGCGTCGACCGCGGCGCCGGCGAGCGCCCCTGCTGGGGTGGCGTCGCCGTCTTCGTCGCCTTTGCAGTCACGCCGTTCGTCGCGTCCGCGCTATCGTCGAAGGCGTCGGAGTTCTTCTCGCCGAAGTCGGGCCATTTCTTGGGATTCCTGGCGGCGGCTGCCCTCATCTTCGCCGTCGGCCTCGTCGACGACTGGAAGGCGCTCGGCTACAAGCCGAAGCTGGTCGTCCAGGTCGTGGCGGCGTCGGCCGTATATGCCGCCAGCTACAGCATCGACAAGGTGGCGTTGCCCTGGGGACCGGAGATCACCCTCGGCTTCATGGCGCCGGTCCTGACCGTCCTCTGGATCGTCTTCTTCACCAACGCCATCAACCTCATCGACGGCCGCGACGGCGTGGCCACTGGCGTCGCCGTGCTGGCGGCCGTGCCGCTTGCCTACATCGCCGCCGACTCGCAGCACCCGACGGTCGCGATCTTCCTCGTCGCGATCGCCGGCGCGGGCCTCGGCTTCATACCGTTCAACCTGCCGCCCGCGACCAGCTACCTCGGCGACTCCGGCGCGCTACTGATCGGCTTCCTGCTCGGCTCGCTGTCGATTCGCGCCGCGACGGGCGTGACCGAGGCGTTCTTCTTCGCCGTGCCCGTTGTCGCCCTGGGGTTCCCGATCCTCGACACCGTGCTTGCCGCGCTCCGTCGCGCCCTCGACCGCAAGCACCCCTTCGGCCGTGACGCCGACCACATCCATAACCGGCTGGAGAACGCCGGCTTCGGGCCGCGCGGGCTGCTGATCGTCATCTACGGGATCAGCATGCTCTTCTCCGTCGCGGCGATAGTGATGCACGGCCTGGAGATCTTCGCCGTCGAGCTGGGCATACTCCTGGGGTTCGCGGCCGTGCTGACGCTGGTGCTGGCGAAGCTGGGCTACCTGGTTACGCTCTGGAACAGCCACTCCATCGTCTGGCTGCGACGGCGCCTGACGTTCCAGTCGGAAGGCGAAGCCAAGCCGCTCGACTCAGGCGATTCCACGCAGCGAAGCTAGTTCGGCTCGTCGCGATCCCCGAAGCGTCTTGACCGGTTCGCCAGCAACAGATAGCCGCAGCGCGCCGCTATCCCCCCGGCGACCGCGACGTCGACGGCGACGTTCTTTCGCAGATACTTCTTGTAGTAGTGCCACATGCTGCGATGTCGCGCGACGATGCTCCGGCTCGGCAGTGTGCGGCTGCTCCGCCCGATGTGGTGGATGACGGACGCCTGCGGCAGGTAGACAACCTTGTACCCCGCGCGATGCACCCGCTGGCACAGGTCGACGTCCTCGATGTACATGAAATAGCCCTCGTCCAGCAGCCCGATCTCCTCGAACAGCGCGCGGCGCACCATCAGGCAGGCGCCGGACACCCAATCTACGTCGCTGATGCTATCGTGATGCCAATCGCTTAGCAGGTACTGCCGCGAGTATCGATTGCGCGGGAAGAGCCGCGTCAGCAGCGAGTAGCGGTTGAACAGCGCGACGGAGAAGGTCGGGAAACTGCGGCAGGATAGTTGCAGCGACCCGTCGGGGTTCAGCAGCCGCGGCGCCACGATGCCCGCGTCGTCGTGCTCGCGCAAATAGGCCAGCATCGGCGCGAACGGGTCGGCCTCGATCTCGGAGTCGGGGTTCAGCAGGATAAACGCCTCGCCGCTCGCCTCCCGGGCGCCGCGATTCGCCCCCGCCGCGAAGCCCAGGTTGCGCTGCATCCGCAGCAGGCGCACGTCCGGGAACTCCGACGCCACCATCGGCGCGCTGCCGTCGCGCGAATCGTTGTCGACGACGATGACCTCGCTCTCGACGTCCGGCGGGTGCGCGGCCAGCGATTGCAGGCAGCGACGCAGGTGCTCGCGCCCGTTATAGCTGACGATGACGATAGAGAGGTCCAAGTCAGCCCCTCTTCAGCGCTTCTTCGTAGACTGCGATGGTCTCGCGGGCCGCCCGCTCCCAGCTGAACGTCGCAGCGCGCTCCAGGCCGCGGTCTCGCAGCGACGCGCGCAGGTCGCTGTCTTTGAGGATGCGCGCCATGGCGTCGCAGAGGGCGCCGGTGTCGCGCGGGTCGACCAGGAGGGCGGCGTCGCCTGTGACCTCCGGAATCGATGACACGTTCGACGCGACGACGGGCACCCCGCAGGCCATCGCTTCGAGAACGGGCAACCCGAAGCCTTCGTACAGCGATGGGAAGACGAAGAGGTCGGCGGCGTTGTACAGCGCT
>JBGQNJ010000309.1:0-2277 GCA_041501065.1 Dehalococcoidia bacterium | reverse complement strand
TATCGGGGTCTTCATTTTAGGCCTAAACACCTTCCTGGCTGCGGCCGCCGTGGGCGTGTCCAACTGGTTCAATTTCCAGAACCGGGTGGGGCCGCTTTCCGGCAAGACCACCATGACCGGCGTCGCCTGGTTGGTGATTTGGGGCTTCCTTTCGGCTGTGCTCTGGCGGCGAAACGTGCGCCTTGAGTGGGTCTGGGCCATCGTCATAATCCTGCTGGTGGTGGGCAACCTCCTCATGTTTCCGCCCATCTTTGATCGCGTCGAGCCGTAACTTATCGACAGGGCCAACTGAGCGGGCGTAATCTTCCCAAGCTCCCACCCTAGGGGTGTCTCAGGAAATCAGGGGACACCCCTGAAACCCCGGCAGAGGGGAATCCCCTCTGCACTCCCCCTGTCAGGTGAGGTGGCACCGGATGCGATTAGGGGTCTCGCAGGACGGCGCCGGTGTTCGCGCTCGTCACCAGACTGGCGTAGCGCCGCAGCCAGCGACTCGGCAGGTCACGCTTCGGCGGCTTCGCTTCCGCGATGCGCCGCTCGATCTCCGCGTCCGATAGGTCGACGTCGAGACGGTGATTCGGGATATCGATGGTGATGGCGTCGCCGTCGCGCAGGGCTGCGATGGGCCCGCCCGCCGCCGCTTCCGGCGAGACGTGGCCGATGCAGCAGCCGTGACTGCCGCCCGAGAAGCGACCGTCCGTTATCAGCGCCACCTTGTCGCCGAGGCCGCTGCCGACGATGTTCGCCGTGGGGGCAAGCATCTCCTGCATGCCCGGCCCGCCCCTGGGACCCTCGTAGCGGATGACGACGACCTCGCCCGCCTTCACCTCGCCGCGCAGGATGGCCGCGCCCGCCTCCTCCTGCGACTCGAAGACGCGCGCCGGGCCGCTGAAGACGAGCATCGACGGCTCGACGGCGCCCGACTTGACGACCGCGCCCTCCGGCGCCAGATTGCCGAAGAGCACCGCCAGGCCGCCGCTCTCGCTGAAGGGACGCTCCAGCGTCCGGATGACCTCCGGGTCGCGGATGCGGGCGTCGGCGATGTTCTCGCCCAGCGACTTCAGGGTGACGGTCTTCAGGCTGAGGTCGAGGACGCCCGGCTTGCGGCTGACCTCCTTGAGAATGGCGCTCACGCCGCCGGCGCGGTCGACGTCCTCCAGGTGAACGTCGTTGGCGGGCGCGACCTTGCAGATGTGGGGCACGCGGGCCGCCATGTCGTTGATGCGCTGGAGCGGGTAGTCGATGCCGCCTTCGTGCGCCAGGGCGAGCCCGTGGAGGACCGTGTTCGTCGAGCCGCCCATCGCCATGTCCAGCGCGAAGGCGTTGTCCAGCGATAGCGGCGTGACGAGCTGTCGCGGCGTGAGGTTGGCTTCGAGCAGCTTCATAACCTGGTGCGCTGCCTGCCGGTAGAGATCGTTGCGCTCCTCGCTGTCGGCAAGGATGGTGCCGTTGCCGGGCAGCGACAGCCCGATGGCCTCCGTCAGGCAGTTCATGGAGTTGGCGGTGAACATGCCGGCGCAGGCGCCGCAGCCGGGACAGCCGAAGACCTCAAGATCGCGCAACTGCTGCTCGCTGATGCGCCCGGCGCTGAAGGCGCCCACGCCCTCGAAGACGTTGATCAGGTCCGCGACGCGACCGTCGGGCAGCCGGCCCGTGCGCATCGGCCCGCCGCTGACGAAGATCGTCGGGATGTCGAGGCGCATCGCGGCCATCAGCATGCCGGGGACGATCTTGTCGCAGTTGGGGATGCAGACCATGGCGTCGAAGCAGTGGGCGGCGACCATCGTCTCCACGCAGTCGGCGATGAGCTCGCGGCTGGGCAGCGAGTACTTCATGCCGAAGTGGCCCATGACGATGCCGTCGTCGACGGCGATGGTGTTGAACTCGAAGGGCACGCCGCCGGCCGCGCGCACGGCCTCCTTGACGATTCGTCCGACCTCCTGCAGGTGGACGTGACCCGGCACGACGTCGGTGTAGGAGTTGGCGATGGCGATGAACGGCTTGTCGAAGTCTGCCTCGGAGCGGATGACGCCGGTGGCGCGCAGGAGAGCGCGATGGGGCGCGCGCTCGAAGCCCTTCTTGATCTGATCGGAACGCATGAGTCAGGCCTTTCCAGGTGATAGACGGGCGAAACTACCAGCCGTCCGGCGGGGTGCGGATGGATTCGCGAGGATCGTACGGCATCATGCGGACATTGACAAGCGAGCGTTCGGACCCGTGTAGGGGTTCCCCCGCTGTTCGGGCGAGTTCCAGATGCCGATTGACTCATTGGGTAATTCC
>JBGQNJ010000308.1:0-2296 GCA_041501065.1 Dehalococcoidia bacterium | reverse complement strand
GTCGTCGTCTCCTCCGTCCCGCCGATGACGTTGGGGATGAGGTCGCGCCGCTCACGGTGGATCGTCGCGACCAGGTCGGCGCCGTCGTCCATCGACATCTGGGGCACGTGCTCCAGCGCCTGGTGGATATGACGGTAGTAGGTCTGGTCGTCCTCGCCCTTCTTCGCGAACGTCGAAATGCAGTACTCAGCGACGAGCGCCGCCGCCGCGTCGTCCTGCGTGCTCAGCGGGTTGCTGGCGCAGAGCGCTATCTGAGCGCCGCCGTCCTTGAGGGCGAGCATGAGGTTCGCCGTCTCCGTGGTCACGTGGAGACAGGCGGAGAGCCGGAGGTTCTGCAACGGCTTGTCCTTGGCGAAGCGCTTGCGGATGAGGCCGATTACCGGCATCTCGCGCGCCGCCCACTCGATTCGTCGCACGCCCTCTTCGGCGAGGCTCAGGTCCTTGACGTCGTGGGGTATGCCTGGAGGTCCATTCATTCCCTGACTGCTCCTTCGCTAGTATTACCCGCGTCTGGCGGGCGAATAGACCAGTTCGCGGCCGTGCCTACGCCCTCGCCAGCGCGCGATGAGGCGTCGCGCCAGGCTCATTACCCCCAGCGACTCTCGCCGCGTCACGGCCGTCTCGATGATACGTAAGTCTTCGCGGTACCCGAGACGCGCGTAAGCCTTCACGGCCGGCTCGTTGCGGGGGTCAACCGTCAGGACGACCTCGTCGCAGGTCTCGAGCAGCGCGCTCGTCACGGCGCTGGTCGTCTGAAGGGCGAAGTGACTGTTCCGGTACCTGGGATGCGTGAAGACGTTTCCTAGCACCGCTATCCTGTCGCTCTCGGAGATGCCGTGCGTGCCGGCCATCGCCACCAGCAGACCGGCACTGAAGATGCCGAAATAGAGGCCGTCGCGAATCTGGGAGCCACGATAGCTGATGCCTGCACCTTCGCTGCCGTTGAGCCGGTTCACGTCGGGCGTATCGTCGGCGGACAGACGTCGCATCTCCAAGCCGGCATCGCCCCGGAGCGACGGCGCGGGCACGAAGCTCCGGTGGTCGACAACCATGCGCTGCACGGGCTGCGTCTGCGTGAAGCTGAAGAAGCGGCGCATCACCGGCAGGTGCTCCAGCTCGATTGTCGCGAAGGAGTAGGCCGGGCCGGGATGCAGGCTTAGCAGCACGTAGAGGCCGATCTCGTCGCCGAGGGTCAGGAGCGCGTGTCCGAGGCCTCCGTGGGAGTGCATCAGGAGCGCGTGGCCGCCATCGCCTTCTGCCAGCCACCACCGCGACTGCTTGAGCAGCGACGGCTCCAGTTGCGCCAGCCCGTAGGCGCCGTAGCGTCGATGCGGCTCAAGCAGTCGGCGTATCTCATCCGGCTCGCGCAGTCGCTGCACGAGGTAGGCGTCGCGGACGCGTTCCGCGTTGACTGCCTTACTCGCTGCCATCGATCGCCTCCACCCCGGCAACGTAGTCGCTGATGATCGGCCCCAGCTTCTCCAGCGTGGCGGTCGGCACGAGCGGAATCGACGTTGCCATTGCGTCGTCCAACGCGAAGGCGCATCGACATGTACGCTGAGATGGGATGTTCTCGATTGTGAGGGCGACCACCCGACGCGCGCTCCCCACGGTCAGGACGAGGTTGTCCAGAATCATCTGCGCGGTGACTTCAGTGTCCGGGTCTCGCCAGACGTCATGGTCGGTCACGCAGGCGAGCGCGGCGTAGCACATGCCCGCCTCGCGCGCCAGCTTCGCTTCCGGCAGCATCGTCATGCTGACGAGGTCGGCACCCCAAGAGCGGTACAGCTTCGACTCCGCCTTCGTCGAGAACGCCGGCCCTTCGATTACGACCACGGTGCCGCCGTCGTGGACTGTTGCGCCGGTCTGATGCGCTCCTTCGATGAGAACGCGGCTCAGCTCCGGGCAGAAGGGGTCACCGAAAGAAATGTGCGCGACCAGCCCTTCGCCGAAGAAGCTGCTCTGCGGGGCGGTCGTGCGGTCGATGAGCTGGTCGGGCACGACGAGCTCTCGCGGCGCGATCTCCTCGCGCAGGCTGCCGGCGGCGTTGACGGAGATGATACGCTCGACACCGAGGGTCTTGAGGGCGTAGATGTTGGCGCGCGCCGGTATTTCCGACGGTAGAAGACGGTGGCCGCGGCCGTGACGCGCCAGGAACGCGATGGGCGTCCCACCCAAGCTGCCGAGGGTGATCGTGTCGCTCGGCTCGCCGAAGGGCGTCTCGCAGTGGACTTCGCGCCGGTCCTTCAGACCTTCGATGTCATAGAAGCCGCTGCCGCCGATAATCGCTATCTTG
>JBGQNJ010000307.1:0-2300 GCA_041501065.1 Dehalococcoidia bacterium | reverse complement strand
TCGATCTCCGATAGGAGCAGCAAGTCGTTAAGGCGCTCCGACAGCTTCGTCACCTCGTCGTAGATCACGTCGCCCGCGTGCTTCGACTCCGCCTCGCCCTTGACCACACCGCCGCGGAGCGCCTGCGCGAAGCCGAGTATCGAAGTCAGCGGCGTGCGCATGTCGTGCGAAACGTTCGCGACGAGTGCCCGCATCTGCATGTGCGTCTCGCCGACGTTTGTCGCCATAGCGGAGAACGCCCGCGATAGCTGCCCCACCTCGTCGTGCCGGTCCGTCGGGACATCGATGTCGAAGGTGCCCTGCGCCATCTGGTCCGCCGCGACGGTCAGCTTGCTCAGCGGCCGCGTGATGTTGCGGGCTATGACGATGGCGGAGCCGATTGCGAAGGGCAGGGCGATGACCGCGGCCAGCGCCAGCCAGGGCAGGAGGTCCAGCCAGGCGCGGGCGATGGTGCCTTCGGAGACGGCCATCGCTATGCGGTAGGCCGGGACGAGCATCCCGCCGCTGGGCATGTCCGGAGGCGGCTGGTCGCCCGGCGATATGGATATGCGCTGCCCGCCGACGATTAACGCCGGGAACGGCGCGACGAGAGTGAGGCTGCCGCCCTGCGCGTCCGTCATGTGCCAGGTCTGGTTCGGGCCAGGAGAGAAGCCGCGACGACCGCCGCCTGCGGCACTCTCCGCGGGAAGATCCAGTTGCTTGCCTTCGAGGTCGCCGGCCGTGTCCTCGACGACGAGGCCGGAGTAGTCGAACATGATGATGCGGACGTCGTTCTCCTGCGCCGCCTGGCGTACGTACTCCTGAAGCTGTGATTGTGAATCGCCGCTAAGGAGGTGCCGTAGGAATTCGGCGTGGATATCCGGCGCTGTCGCTGTCGTGTGGTCGAGGGCGCGCTGCTTCTCCTTGCCGTGCGTGAGCACGACGAAGACGCCGCTGGCGAGGACGAGCGCTCCTATCACGAGCAGCGCGCTGGCAACGATGAGCTTGCCCTGAAGGGTACGGACGCCGAACAGTGACCACCGCGGCATGTCAGCCCTCCGCGACCAGCCGGTAGCCCGTGCCCCAGACCGTCTCGATGCGCACGCCGCTATCCGACAGCTTCTCACGGAGCCGCGCCACGTGCACGTCGACTGTCCGGTGCCTGTAGAAGGAGGTCCCCCATGCCAGGTCGAGCAGGTGATCCCTGTCCAGTACGACGTTGGGCAGGTGAGAGAAGGCTAGCAGCAGGTCGAACTCCTTGGGCGTGAGTGGCAACAGCTTCTCATCGACGCGAGCTTCGCGGCAACCGGCATCGAGGGTCAGGCCGCCGACGCGGACTTTCTCCGTGCTCCTGCCGTTCGTGGAGGCAGTGCGCCGCAGAACCGCACCCACGCGGGCGACGAGTTCGTCGGGGTTGAACGGCTTGGTGACATAATCATCGGCTCCGAGGCGCAGGCCGGCGATGCGGTCGATATCCGAGGCGCGGGCCGTGAGCAGGAGAATGGGCATGCGTCCGTGCAGCTTGCGACATATCTGAAGGCCATCGGGGCCGGGCATCATGATGTCGAGGACGATGAGCGCCGGCTGCGTCTCCTTCACCTTGCGCAGCGCGTCGTCGCCGTCGCAGGCGATCTCGACGCGGTAGCCGGCGCGTCGCAGGTACAGCGACACGAGCTCGACCGTGTGCTCGTCGTCGTCGGCTACCAGGACGCAGGTCTCATCCATCTCAAGTATTTCGTCGGCAGGCGCCGAATTATCTATCGTCGACGATTGCATTACTATTCTACTCTGTGGCATGACGCGGCGCCTCCTCCGATCATTCGCTCCGCAGCGCCTCTATCGGGTCGAGGCGCGATGCCCGGAACGCTGGGTAGATGCCGAAGAACAGCCCGATGGCCGCGGACACGCCGAAGGCGACGAAGATGCTGAACGGAGTCACCAGCGTGGTCACGGCGGAGCTTGTGCCGAACGACTGCCCGTTGGCGAGCCGCGCCGCCAGCACTCCCACCAGCACGCCGACCGCGCCGCCGACGATCGTCACCAGCAGAGCTTCGACGATGAACTGCAGCAGGATGTCCTGCCTGTTGGCGCCGACCGCTTTGCGAATGCCGATCTCACGCGTCCGCTCCGCCACGGACACGAGCATGATGTTCATCGTCCCGATGCCGCCGACTACCAGCGAGATGCCGGCAATGGCGCCGAGGAGGATGGTGAGCGTCCTGCTGACGTGCCGGGCCGTTGCCGTGAGGTCCTCCTGAGTCTGCACGGTGAAGTCCTGGCTCTGGTCGTGCTGCTGGAGCATGACCTGTGTAATCGCTGCC
>JBGQNJ010000306.1:0-2305 GCA_041501065.1 Dehalococcoidia bacterium | reverse complement strand
TCAGCTTGCCGTGATAGACGAACTTGATCGTCGGCGGGACGCGCATCCAGATGTCGCCGGTGGCCATGGCGCAGGCGACGTCGGTGCTGCCCATGCCGGTGGCGAAGCAGCCGAGGGCGCCGTAGGTGCAGGTGTGCGAATCGGCGCCGACGACGACGTCGCCCGGCAGCACCCAGCCGTGGTCGGGCAGGAGGACGTGGTCGACGCCGGCACGCCCCTGCTCGTAGTAGACGGCGCCCTGCGACAAGGCGAAGGCGCGCATCATCTTGGCGTTCTCGGCGCTCTGGATGTCCTTGTTGGGTATGAAGTGCGACGGTATGAAAGCCACTCGCTGCGGGTCGAAGACGCGCTCGACGCCGAGCTTGCGGAACTCCTGAATCGCCAGCGGCGCCGTCACGTCGTTCGACATGACAAAGTCGACGCGGACGTTCACGAGCTCGCCGGGTCGCACGGAGTCGCGGCCGCAGTGGGCGGCGATTATCTTCTCGGCCAGTGTCATTGCCATAGCTTCTTCTCGCTAGTCTAGTTATCCACGAACTCGTCGAGGTACAGCATGCGGGGAAGTTGTAGATACTTGTCGCCGTGCGCCATCGGCGGCCGTCGAGCAAGCCTCGCCAACGGTCGCCGCCAGCGCCTGTCGTTTGTGATGGTAGCATCGCATTCGCCCACGACCCCTGTGGCCAGGACTATGGCGTCCGCAACCTCGAATCCTTCGGCTCTGGCAAAGGCCGCCTGCATGACAACGGCTCGCGTTACATCAACCACTTCCACTTGAGGATGCGAGTCTGTCAACTCTATCACTCGCTGAGCGCGGTTCGGGTCGTTCGTCTCGATTGCCTTCACTAGCAACTCCATTTGCACGATGGCAGAGACCACCGCCCGCAACGACCCTCCGAAAACCAGTCGGAAGAGGCCCGCCAGGAGCTCAGACCGACTAGGTTCATCCTCCAAGTAGTAGATGAGGATGTTCGTATCAAGATTCACACGCTGGCATCCCGACAGCTCCTCTAGGAATCGATGCTGTCCATTCGGCGTCGCCAACTTGCTCGCTCCTTGCGCACGTAAGCGTCCATCTCTTCGCGCGTCTTCCCGTAGACGCCCTTCATGCTGCCCCGAAAGTACTCCACCCAGTCCTCCGGCTCCGGCCGCAGGACGATGCAGTCATCTTCCAGCCGCAGCATAAGCCTGCGTCCCGGCTCCAGGCCGAGGCGGCGTACCATTGCCACCGGCAGTGTAATCTGGTTCTTGCTCGAAAGCTTGGCTACAGCCACTTGCGGCACCCTTTCAGTGGCCGCTGCTAGGTATTCCAGTACGGCCTCTCTTACTTTACTATGGGACTGGTCCTTTGTCAATGCCACGGGTCCTTTACTTCTTGGACGGGCGCTTGGTAAGTGTCTGGTCTGTCGACTGGACTGCGCGCTGCTGGACCTGGGGCATGCGGTTCAGCGCGTTCATCAGCGCCTTCGCCGCCGCAACGACGATGTCGGTATCGGCGCCGCGACCGACGTAGGTGTTGCCGTCCGCCTGCACCCGCACCAGCACCTCGCCCAGGGCGTCGATGCCGGCGGTGATGCTCTTGACGGAGAACTCCAGCAGCGTGTTCGGCACGCCGACGATGGCGTCGATGGCCTTGAAGGCGGCGTCGACGGGTCCGGTGCCGGTCGCCGACTCGACGATCTCGCGGCCGTCGGGCGCCCTGATCCGCGCCGTCGCCGTGGCCACCAGGTGGTTGCCGCAGGAGACCTGCAGCAGATCGAGGTGGTAAGTTTCCTCCACCGTCCGCAGCTCGTCGCCGATGAGGGCCTCGATGTCGCGGTCTTCGATCTCAGCTTTCTTGTCGGCGAGCTCCTTGAAATCGGCGAAGGCGCGCGAGAACTCCTCGGCGGTGAGCTCGTAGCCCAGCGCGCGCAGACGCTCGCGGAAGGCGTGCCGTCCGGAAAGCTTGCCGAGGACGAGCTCGGCGCCGCCGGAAGGCAGTCCGATCTCCCGCGCGTCCATTATCTCGTAGGTCTCGCGCATCTTGAGGATGCCGTCCTGGTGGATGCCCGACTGGTGGCGGAAGGCGTTGCCGCCGACGATCGCCTTGTTCGGCTGGATGACGATGCCGGTCAAGTCGGATATGAGGCGGCTGGTGCGGTAGATCTCCTTGCTGTTGACGCCCGTCGTGACGCCGTAGAGGTCCCGCCGCGTCTTGAGCGCCATCACGATCTCTTCCAGGGAGGCGTTGCCGGCGCGCTCGCCGATGCCGTTGACGCAGCACTCGACCTGTCGCGCCCCCGCGCGAACGGCGGCGAGCGAGTTTGCG
>JBGQNJ010000305.1:0-2309 GCA_041501065.1 Dehalococcoidia bacterium | reverse complement strand
TCCGTCTGCGTCGTCTGCGATAGCACAGCGATGCGCGACGGCAGGAGCACGGATTGCAGGGCGTTCTCGTCGGGGAAGGCCATCGCTTTTCCCTGCGCCCACCCCAGGACGCCGCGCACTTCAGGGTGGTCCGGGTTGCCGAAGATGATGACCGTGAAGCCGTCGTGCGAGAGCCGCTTCGCCCACTGCTGCGAGCGAGTGACCATCGGGCAGGTGGCGTCGATTACACGCAGTCCCAGGCGAGCGGCCTCAGCCATCACCTCCGGCGCGACACCATGCGATGCGACGAGGATGGCGCGACCGCGCGCGTCGGCGGGGCTCCGGACGACCCGCACGCCCAGCTCAGCCAGGCGCTGGACGACCTGCTGGTTGTGAACGACGGAGCCCAGGCTTGAGAGCTCGCCCAGCTCTGCTGCTGCCTTCTCCGCCATTTCGACGGCGCGACGCACGCCGAAGCAGAAGCCCATATCGCTCGCGCGGATGATCTCCATCGGCGGTCAGTGTGCTCTTTCTGGCTGGGAAGCGGAAGGTATCGCGCCGGCGTATTCGCCGCGGTACTGCGGCGGCAGAAGGGCGGCGATGCGCCCCATGATGATGTCCGTGCAGCGGTTCACCTCGTCGGCGGTGATGCGCTCCACCGGCGGCAGGAAGAACGGCTGCCCGACGACGACACGCACGTGCGGACGCCGCCGTCGCAGGAGATCGAGCGGGAGCCTGATGAGGACGACGTTCTCGGTGCCGCTGATGGCGACGGGCAGGATCGGCGCCTCGCTGCGCAGCGCCAGCAGCGCTGTGCCCGGATGGGCCTTGTGCAGCTTGGCGTCCGTGCTGCGGGTACCTTCGGGGAACATGGCGAGCGCCTCGCCGTTCCGCAAGACCCCCGTGGCCTTTCGCAGGGCGCCCAGGTCGGCCTCGAAGCGGCGCACGGGGAAGGCGCCGCCCAGCCGCGCTGCCAGCCCGAGAATGGGCCACTGGAACATCTCGTTCTTCGCCATGAACGCCAGGCGACGCGGCATTGTCGCTCCCAGCACGGGGGGGTCGGCGTTGTTGAAATGGTTGGCAGCGACGATGAGGGGCCCCTTACGCGGCACGTTCTCTTTGCCGGTGACCTCCACGCGCGCGAAGCCGAAGACTATCGCCCTCACCACACGGAGCAGCGACGCGTAGAACGGCGGGGTTACGTACTTCAACGTGCCAGCGCTAATATCCTCTCGACGACCTGATCGGGATTCAGGCCGTCCGTGGGCAGGACCACGGCGTCGTCGGCCACGCGCAGCGGGGAGGTCTCGCGGGCGCTGTCGATGCCGTCCCTGCGCTCCAGCTCGTCGAGGACGCTCTTGAGAGTGATCTCTTGACCGCGGAGTCGGGCCTGCTCGTAGCGCCGGCGCGCCCGCTCCAACCGCGAGGCGTCGAGGTACACCTTCAGCTCGGCGTCCGGCATGACGACGGTGCCGATGTCTCGGCCGGCGACGACGATCTCGCCGCTCTCCGCGATCTCGCGCTGAAGCCTGACCATCGCCTCTCTGACGACGGGCAGGCGAGAGACGAGGGAGACAGCGGCCTCCACGTCGGGCCGCACTAGGAAATCCGTCGCGTCCTGGCCGTCCACTTTCACTCGACCGGTCCCGCCCGAATCGGAGAGAGCCGCGCTGACCTCCATCTTGACCTCGCCGGCCAGCTTGTTGACCTTCTCTTCGTCCTCGGGGTCGATGCCACGCTCCAGCACCAGCCATGTGAACGCCCGGTACATCATGCCCGTGTCGAGAAAGCGAAAACCGAGGCGACGCGCCACGAGGTTGCCGACGGCGCTCTTGCCGCAGGCGA
This sequence comes from Dehalococcoidia bacterium, assembly GCA_041501065.1. Taxonomy (GTDB): domain Bacteria; phylum Chloroflexota; class Dehalococcoidia; order DSTF01; family JALHUB01; genus JALHUB01. The sequence continues at coordinate 485 of JBGQNJ010000305.1, read as the reverse complement.
CAGGCCCGTCCAGGGCGATCTTGGTTGGGGGATTGGGGTCTTCCTTCTCCATGTCTCCTCCAGACACTCTCTCCATTGCATGCGCTCCTGTTCGATTATAGGCAGCGCCTCCTGGCACGGGCAAGGACGGATGAGAAGCCCAACGCCCACCTAGTTATCGGTCTCTCGGGCCGTCAGTCTAGAGGTATACGCCATTCGCCGCACGCTGCGTTATGGCCACGGGCTGAGCCGCCGCCGCCAGTACGCGCCGGCGGAGAACCCGGCGGCCAGCGCCACGAAGCCCGCGGCAAGTGACGCAATTAGTCGCTGCCTGACGTCGCTCGACCCCCCCAGCGCCGCGCGCTCAGGCGGCGACATCGCGCTGCTCCCAACGGCCTGTCGCTCGATGGCCGCGCCCGCCACGGCGGCCTCGCCGATGCCTCTGCCCGGCGACGGATTCCCGTTGTCGACGAAATCAGCCGCCGTGTCCGTATCGCGCCCCGGCG
>JBGQNJ010000304.1:0-2312 GCA_041501065.1 Dehalococcoidia bacterium | reverse complement strand
GTTTGCGCGACTGCTCGAACAGGCCCTCCTGCTCCAGTCGCGCCTTGAGTCGCTCGAACTCCATCGCGAGGACGCCGACGCCCTCCGGCTGGACGAAGTCGACATAAAACTGCAAGTCGCCGCGGACCTCGTACAGCGAGATACGGCCGTGCGCGACGACCTGCGCGCCGCTCTCGACCATCGACGCCAGGTCACGCTGGAGAGTCGCGCCGCGGAAGAAGACGCAGCGGAGCTGGGAGTCGGCGTCCTTGAGGGTGAAGTAGAGATGGCCGGCCGTAGAGCGATTCAGGTTGGAGACCTCGCCGCTGACCCAGATGTCGGCCAGATGGGCGTCCGTCTCCAGCAGCTCGCGGAGGTAGGTTGTTATTGAGGTGACGGAATAGACTTGCATGTTAATGCGGTTGGGTAGGGGCGCATCGCGATGCGCCCCTACATGTCTTGACGATATCGGAAGTGATCAGGCGCGCTCCAAGTACTGGCCGCTGCGCGTGTCGATCTTCAGCATGTCGCCGGTGTTGACGAACAGTGGCACCTGCACGACAAGCCCCGTCTCCATCCGCGCCGGCTTTGTGCCGCCCTGGGCCGTGTCGCCGCGGACCCAGGGGTCCGTCTGCTCGACTTTCAGCTCGACGGCGGCGGGCAGCTCGACGCCTATCGCCTCGTCGCCGTAGGTGAGGATGTCGCAGGTGGAGTTCTCGCGCAGGTAGTTGAGGGCATCGCCGAGGCGTTCGCTGTTGATTGCGAGTTGGTCGTAGGTTTGCGTGTTCATGAAGTAGTGGATGTCGCCGTCGGCGTAGAGGTACTGCGCCGGCTGCCGGTCGACGCGGGCGCGGGTGAAGCGCTCGCCGGCCTGGAACGTGCGCTCGATGATGTGGCCGCCGCGCAGGTCGCGCAGCTTGAGTCGCACCTGCGCCGAGCCGCGTCCCATCTTGATGTGCTGGTAGTCGAGCACCTGGTACAGCACGCCGTCCAGCTCGATTGTCACGCCCTTCTTCAGATCACCGGTCTCAATCATCAGTCATACCTTTGCTTGCTCGAATTTGGGGGCCCGCGAGAGGACGCGCAGACGGCCGTTCTCCATCACCGCCAGGTCCTCGATGCGGACGCCGCCCCATCCCGATACGTATATCCCCGGCTCGACGCTCGTCACCATGCCGTCGGCGAGCACGTCCTCCGAGCCGCGGCCCAGGCGCGGCTTCTCGTGCATTTCGAGGCCGACGCCATGCCCCAAGCCATGCCCGAAGCTCTCGCCGTGGCCCGCCTCGGCGATGAAGCGCTCCGCCAGGAGATGCGCCTGCTCACCGGTCATGCCCGCCGCGATGAGCTCGATGGCCGTGAGCTGCGCACCCAACACAATATCATAGATCCGCCGAAATTCGCTGTCCGGCTCGCCGAGGACGATGGTCCGCGTCAGGTCGGAGCAGTAGCCGTCGAGGCGCACGCCCATGTCGATGACGATGGGCCGGCTCTTGCCCAGCGGCTCGTCGCGCGGGTAGGCGTGCGGCATCGCGCTCCAGGCGCCGGCGGCGACGATCGTCTCGAAGGCGACCGCTTCGCCGCCGTGCTCGCGCATGTACTTTTCGATCTCCCAGGCTGCCTGCTTCTCCGTCCATCCCGGCTCGACGCGCTCCATGAAGTGCGCGAACGCCGCGTCGCCCAGGTCTACCGCCGCCTGGATGGCGTCGATCTCGCCTGGCTCCTTGATCGTCCGCAGCCGCTCGACGACGTCGGTCGTGGTGACGAGGCGCGGTCGCTCGTCTTCGGGGAGTGCGCGAACGACGGCCGCCATCTGCTCAAACGTGGCATAGGGTAGGTGCGCCGCTTCGAAGCCGACCTTCCTGCCGCCGAGGCCGCTCAGCAGGTCGGGCAGCCACGTATCGAAGGCCGGACCGGCGATTGGCTGGAGTCGAAAATCGGGCGCCTGCGCGGCCGCCTGCTCGAAGTAGCGGAAGTCGGTAGCGATGAGCGTGTCGCGCTCGCTGATCAGCAGATAGCCCGCCGAGCCCGTGAAGCCGGAGAGATAGCGCCGGTTTGACGGATGCGAGACGACTAGGGCATCGAGGCCCTGCTCCTGTAGGCGCTCCCGCAACTTGGCGACGCGGCCGGCGGTCGGCGTCGACATCTTATCCAGCGCGCTCAGCTATCATGCCGGCCAGCGACTCCAGCGCAGCGACGTAGCCGCGCCAGCCCAGTCCGGCGACGATCCCCACACAGCAGGCGGCTGTGACGGAGCGACGCCGGAAGTGCTCGCGGCCGTAGATGTTCGAAATGTGCACCTCGATGGCGGGCAGGCCGCTCGCGGCAAGAGCATC
>JBGQNJ010000303.1:0-2314 GCA_041501065.1 Dehalococcoidia bacterium | reverse complement strand
GTTCCTTGCGCGGGTTCTTCCTGGCGTCGGCAGGTTCGTGCTTCTCATGAAGCTCCAGACCTGCCTCCATGTCACGCACCAGGGCCGTTACGCCGGCGGTCTCATCTTCGGGCAGGTCTTGAGGCGGAGCTTCGCCCGCCATCTGCTTTCGGACACGCTCAACCAAGCGCGTGGCGCCTAGTCTCTGTTCCTTTTCAGCGATCTCCGGGTTTATTGCTCTCTTTTCATCTATTATTTTACGCTTCTTCAGGCGCTCCGTACAGCTAGCGAACGCGTCCTCGGCCCGGGTGGGTTCGTGGAGTGGCAGATCCCTGGCGACGATTCGCTCCAAGTGTGGTCGCAGTTCCTCCGGGAGCGCCTGCCCGAGATCGTCTTCAGGCGCGCTTCTGCGCCACGCCTCGAAGATCTGCCGGTTCTCGGTTCCGACGAACACGTCTTCGCCAAGCGCGAGCCCCTGTCCGCGAAGGGCCGGGTAGCGGACGAGGAGGGCGAGGCAGGTCTCTTCGCCTTTCGAGAGATCGATTCTTTCCTCTCCCGCGGCCGGCGGCGCCTTCCGCTTCGCACCGGTGCGCCTGCCGTGCTCTGTCGGCGTCGACTGGAGGCCCCTCTCGTGGTCGGCACTGAGCGGTTGGGCTTCGACGACGAAGCGACGCCAGGCCTCCGGATCGGCGCGGATGATCTCGTCCGGGTCGCGGCCCTTTGGCAGCTTCATGACGCGTATCTGCGCCCCCATGCGCTGCGCAACGAGGTCGCCCCGCTCGCTGGCCGCCTGTCCTGCCGTATCGGGGTCGAAGGCGAGGACGATGTTCTCCGTCAGCCGTCGCAGGAGGCCAAGCTGGCGCTCCGTGAGCGCGGTGCCCATGCTGGCGACAACGTTGACGTTGTCGTGCTGGTGAGCGGCGATGACGTCCATATACCCTTCCACGATAACCGCCAGGTCGGAGCGGCGGATGTGCTCCGCGGCCCTGTCCAGCCCGAACAGAATAGCGCCCTTATCAAAAATCGGCGTTTGGGGCGTATTCAAGTACTTTGGCCCTTCCGGCTCCGCGTCGACGGATTCGCTGGGCAGACCGCGCGAGCCGAAGCCGACGGCGCGACCTCTCTCGTCGCGAATCGGAATCGTCGCGCGCTGGCGAAAGCGGTCATAGCCGCCCTTCTCCCCCTCGACGAGCAGGCCCGCCCTCAAGAGCTCCGTTTCGCTGAAGCCGCGTCCCTTGAGATGCTCACGCAACGCGTCCCAGGAATCGGGGGCGTAGCCGAGCTGGAATGCCTCCGCCGTTTGCCTGTCGATGCCACGCAGGGTCAGATAGTTCAGCGCGGCTGCGCCGGCCTGCGTGTTGAGGAGGGCGTGCTGGAAGAAGAGCGCCGCTGCCTCGTTGGCCTGGCGAAGGCGGTCCTTCTCCGTCTCTTCCGCCGCGCCGGTCTTTCGGCCCAGGCTTATGCCCGCTCTCTCTGCCAGGACGCGCAACGCGCCGGAGAAATCGAGGTTCTCCTTCTTCATCACGAAGGCGAAAACGTCGCCGCCGGTCGCGCAGCCGCCGAAGCAGTGCCACGTCCCTCTATCGGGGAAGACGAAGAAGGACGGCGCCTTCTCCGCGTGGAAGGGACAAAGCGCTCTGTAGTTGCGGCCCGACTTCTGCAGGCTCACCGACTCGCTTATGACGTCGACGATGTCCACTCGCTGTTTGATCTCTTCCACGGGGTTCATGGTGGGGCAGCCAGTCTATCCCTTCAACATAGCTTAACGCGGGAGAGCTTCCGGCGTTGCCCGCGGCCGCCGCATTCTGCATGGATCCTAAGGGTGAGGTGTCTTCGTAGCCGCAGGTGTCTCGACGGGCGAAAGGGTGACGGTGAGCCGGTTGTTCGTGTCGTCGCTCTCCGCGATCTTGCCGTTGGGGTCGACGATGACCAGTACCTGGTCTGGCCCACCGAAGGGCAGGTACCCGGTCCTGATGTCGATGCTCGCGCCCGCGGCCAGTGCCTGGACCGCAGAGGTCGTGGAGTTGAGCGGGTCAACTCCCGAGGTGTTGAATACGGCCACTTCGATCGCCGTTGCGGCGAGCGCGCCGGCGCCCTGGTTCGTCACCGTCACGACGAGGACGCCGCTCGATACGAGTGAGCCGCTAACGACGAGATCGGGCAGCGAGAGCGCGGGCGTCGGCGTGGGCGTGATGGTGACCTCCGGTGTAGCCAATTCTGCGGGCTCCGTGGGCACGGCTTCGTATGTCGGCATGTCCGCCATCGGCAGGGTGTCCGGTGTCGCGACGGCGACTTGCGCGAGGTCGCCCTGCACCTCCAGCGAACCGGCGATCAC
>JBGQNJ010000302.1:0-2323 GCA_041501065.1 Dehalococcoidia bacterium | reverse complement strand
TGACAACGGGCGATGCCAGCTCTTCGGCCACGCGTCGCGCTTCGGTCGCAGTGGTTGCGACGTCGCCTCTGGGGACGGCAACACCGTGGTCAGCGAGGATGCCTTTCGCCTGGTACTCGTGGACCTTCATTCTTCGACCTTTCCCGAAGACAGGGGATGACTACGTCCTGGAGTGTTTTGGCGGAGGGGGAGGGATTCGAACCCCCGTCGGGACAAGTCCCGAAGCGGTTTTCAAGACCGCCGCCTTAAGCCTCTCGGCCACCCCTCCGGGCGTCGCCAGTATAGGCGAGGGGAATCGCGCGGTCAACGAGCAGCAAAATGCCCCCGACCTTGCGCCGAGGGCATTCAGCCGTATATGCGGCTGGCTAGTGACTGGGTTGGGGATGGGGGATGGGCCGCGGCTCCGCCGGCGCCTTGTTCGTGTCCTCTAGCGGCCTTCGCGTGAGCTCATCCCGCAGGATGATCAGCGACTCCGGTGCCTCGATCATGAACTTGATGTGACGGCCTTCCTTGGTCACATCCACAATAATCTCCTCGCCAATCTTGAACCTGACAGTGCAGGCCTCTCGTCCGCTTCCATGGGCCGAGACCACCTGGACGTTGATGTCGTCCCCTATCGTCAGGCTCTCGCCGGTTCTCCTTCGTAGAATCAGCCTGCCCACAGCAACACCTCTTCCTCCGGCTGTACCTGCGGAAACGGCCCGGCCCGCCGGCTCCACTGACCATTCTTATTGTACTCCACAGGCTAATTATATTATAAATGCCAGAAAATACTGTAGCAAGCAAACAAAAGCGCGATTCTTCCGACGAATCGCTACGTTGCCGCCCGATGATAGAGGCCCGCGACTAGCCGCGGAGCGCCGCCTCGATCTCCTCGCGCGACGAGGCATGCTTCGCGGCGAAGGCCCGCAACAGCCCAAAGCAGCCGGACAGCATCATGTCGCCGTGTGGCACAGCGAAGTGCGGACGCAGGCGGCTGCCCGCAAGCTTGCCCCGCTGCGGGCCGGTGACGGCGACGGACATGTCGCCGGGCGGCGCCTGCGTCGCGTAGTAGACCCCGTGGCCGTTGCCTTCGAAGACCTCCTCCTGCGTGAGCGTGCCCGCGACGAGCCGCTCCGTCAGCGACTCCACGTCGTCGCGGCTCAGCAACCCAGTGTGATGCTCGAAGAGGCCGTAGACATAAGTGCCGCGGAGGTGGAAGGCGAGCGTGTGCGAGTTCCCCAGATTGAGCACGACCTGTCGCTCAGCGTCGGCCACCAGCGGGTCCTGCAGTGCCCCCAGCGCAGCCGCCGGCGCCGTGTCGAGGAAGACCGCCGGAACGCTTTCGCCCGCCGATCGGAGGAGGGCGCGCGCTCTCGTCAGGTACTGCGGCACCTCACCCGGGAGGTACGCGAACGCGAGGAGGTCGTTCTCCCTTTCGACGACCCGCCGCAGGTGCTCGAAGCGGAAGAGACGGTCGGAGTAGCCGGGCGGCGCCGCGCCGTGATCGAGGCAGGCCAGGGCAAGGCCGTCGATCCGCGGGTCAACGCCCAGCGACGCGAAAGCGCCCCGCAGCGCGTCGAGGTCGAGGTCGCGCAGCTCGATGCGCTCCACGCCGTCCAGGCGCGCCGCCTCGTCCTCGCCGACGATGCGCACGCCCCAGCTTGCGACGACTTCGAGGTCATCGTCGAAGGTTTTCGCCGCATCCGGCGTCGCATAGGCGGGCAGTCGGGCCTGGAGATGGCGTTGCAGCGCCCAGGTGCATGGTCCGCCGCCCATGGTGACGCCTTCGAAGAGGATCGCAGCGCGACGCTCCGTGGCGTTGCGTATCCTCGCCGCGACGCGCATCGTCGGGCTGGGCACGACCATCTTCACGCTGTTCTCGACGCGGTCCGACGTGTCGAGCAGGAGTATGTCCTGCGTGCCGGTGCCGGTGTCTATCGCGAGGATGCGCATGACGTGGGTTCTTCTCCTGTTCGCCTCTGACATTCTAACATCGGCTGCCGGTGCCGCCGAAGAACAGCTTGTAGGGGCTTCTCCGCGTCGCTATGATGAGGGAGTACGCCGGAAGAAACCTGGTCAGGGAAGGAGAGGGACCAATGGCGCTCTACGTAATCCTCAGCAATCTCACCGACGAGGGCCGCAAGACGATCAAGTCCCGCCCGGAGCGCATCAGGGAGGTCAACAAGGAGATCGAGGCGATGGGCGGCAAGCTGCTCGGCCAGTACGCCTGTCTCGGCCTTTACGACTTCGTGAACATCATCGAGGCGCCGAGCAACGAGGTCATCGTCCGCATATCCGTGGAGTTGGGCTCGCGCGGGACGCTCCATTTGATCACGCTTCC
>JBGQNJ010000301.1:0-2359 GCA_041501065.1 Dehalococcoidia bacterium | reverse complement strand
GTGGCGTTGGGCGCAGCGTTCGGGGTAGCGTTTGGAGTCCCTTGTGCCTGAGGCGTCTGCCCGGCGGACGGATTCCGGGAGCGTCCCGCGAACCCCCCAGCGCCCTGTCCGGCGACAATGCGTGCCCGCGCCTGATACGTGACCACTCCCTGAGTCGTCGTGGGATTCGTGCCTACAGAATCGATGACGATGGGGAATACTGTCCCGGTGATGGCGTCGAATGAAGCTGTGCCTGACTGGCCGGCCTTGACGTTCGGCAGGTCTGATTCGCCGATGCTCAGGTTCAAGACAACGGCGTTCGGCGTGTTGAGGATGATCGGCGCCGACGTGCTGCTCGAGCTAGCCCCGGCCGTGTCCCCCACGTTGATGTTCAACGCGGCCACCGTACCATCGAACGGCGCGATTATCTGCGCTCCCTCCAACGCCTTCTTGGCCTGGGTGAGAGACAGCGAAGCAAGCTGGACTTGGCTCTGTTGGGCTTGTATGTCCGCCGCGGTCGAGCCCGCGTAGACCTCGTCCTGCTTTGCTTGCGCGGCGGAGAGCGCTGCAGCTGCCGTGGCGACCTTGTCCTGCGCCTGCTGCACCGCTTCGTCGGTCGGACCGGCGGTAAGCTCGGCGAGCTTGTCGTTGGCCGTTTGAAGCCCCTGTTGCGCCGATGTAATAGCTGCCTCGGCTGACGCGATATCTTCTGCGGTGGGACCGTCCTTCGCCGTGGCGAGGTTGTCCTTGGCCGTCGCAAGGGCGTCCTCCGCCAGGTTGACCGCTGCATCTGCGTCGTCTTTCTTCGCCAAGGCAGTTCTGCAAGTTAGGTCGGAGGCCGGCGGCGAGGCTTGACAATCCTCGTAGTCCGCGGCCGCATTGGTGGCTGCGCGCTCGGCGCTATCGAGAGCCGCCCGCGCCTTCTCCACCGCTGCTTCAGCGGCGATGACGGCGTCGCTGCTAGTGGTGTCCAGCTTCGTCCGCGCGTTCTGGGCCTGGGTGAGCTGCGACTGCGTTTGGGTGACGGACTGTTGAGCCGCGCTCAGCGCTGAAGCCGTGGGGGCATTGTACAGGTCCTGCAGGGCTTGCACCGCCTGATCGTAGCTTGTCTGCGCCTGGACCACGCTCTGGTCTGCCGCAGTGAGCTGGGAAGCGGTGCTGCCTTGCAGGAGTGTGTTCAGCTTTGCCTGCGCGTTCGCCAGGTTCACCTGCGCGTTCGATACGGCGTTTTGCAGCGAGTCGGGCTCTATCGCCGCTAGCACGTCGCCCTGCTTGACCGCCTGGCCCAGCTTCACGTTTACGGCTGTCACCTTTCCCGACGCGCCGAAGGAAAGGTTGGCGGTCGACTGGGCGAGAGTAGTGGCGCTCGTGCTGATCGTCTTCGTGATGTTCCCTTGCGTAACCTTGGTCGTCTGCGTCTGGGCCGCCGTCGTTCCGCCGCCACGGAACACCGTGGCCCATAGCGCGACGGCGCCCACGACGGCCACGATCAGGAGCGTCACGAGGACGATGAGCCGTTTCCGCCAGCGGTGGTTGCCGTCTTCCAGGAGGTCGTCGTAGTCGTCTGCTGCGTTCGTCATGGCGGGCTCCTCTCGCGGCGCGGCCGGCCCGGTGGCCTTCGCTGCCGCTTTTAGTTGGGGATGTCCTTCGGATTAAGACTAGCGTGGAGGAGCGCCGGATGTCGTTGCGAAAATGTAACAGTCGGGGATCGAATGAAGCCGATTCATGGATAATGATGGGCGGCCGGGTAGAGGAGGCGTCAGGCCATGCTGTCCAGCGCCCGCGACGCAGTCTCCATGTCCTTGTCGCCGCGACCCGACAGGCAGACCGCGATCGTCGCTTCGCGCGGCAGTGTCGACGCGAGGTTGACGGCGTGGGCGACGGCGTGCGCCGACTCCAGCGCGGGGATGATCCCTTCTGTCTGGCTGAGGAGCTGCAAAGCCGCCAGCGCTTCGTCGTCCGTAACGGCGACGTACTGCGCGCGCCCCGACTCCTTGTAGAAGCTGTGCTCCGGCCCGACGCCCGGGTAGTCGAGCCCCGCCGAGATGCTGTGTGTCGACTCGACCTGCCCGTTCGCGTCCTGCAGGAGATACGAGTGACTCCCATGGAGCACGCCCGGACGCCCTCGCGCCAGGCTGGCCGCGTGGAGGCCGCTGTCGAGTCCCCGTCCTGCGGCCTCGACTCCGACGAAGCTGACGGCGGCATCGGCGTAGAAGGGGTGAAAGAAGCCGATGGCGTTGCTGCCGCCACCGACGCAGGCTACGAGGTAGTCGGGGAGGCACCCGAGCTGCTCCAGGGCCTGCGCCCGCGTCTCCACGCCGATGACCGACTGCGCCTCGCGCACGATCAGCGGATACGGGTGCGGCCCGACGGCGCTGCC
>JBGQNJ010000300.1:0-2361 GCA_041501065.1 Dehalococcoidia bacterium | reverse complement strand
CGGTGTCGTAGGCGGCGCGGACGAGGTCCTGGCCGGGGTCGCTTATCGCCGGCATCCCGGCCTCCGAGACGAGAGCGACGTCTCCCTGCGCGAGGCGCTCCAGGACAGCGGGCGTCCTCTGCCGCTTGTTGCGGTCGTTGTAGCTGATGAGCGGAGTGTGGATATCGTATCGCGAGAGGAGCTTGCGGGCCGTGCGCGTATCCTCGGCGGCGATGAGGCTGACCTCTTTCAGCACCCGCAGGGCGCGCAGCGTCACGTCCTCCAGGTTCCCGATAGGCGTTGCGACAAGGTAGAGAGTGCCCATTATGTCAGGTACCTATCCCTTCTTTGTAGAAGGCGGTTTGTCTTGACGGACGAGTTCGACATTCAACTTCCTCGGTGGTTCCTCGTCAGGGAAGAAGCCCGACAAGTTTGGGAATATGAGGTCGTCAAGGGCCTCGTATATGGCCCCGAGAAGTTCTCTGACCTCCATGCCCCCGCCAGGGCTATCCAATGGGAAAGCTACATCAGCGGTGATCTGTGGTTTGAGGTTCAGTTTCGCGTCAACCTCAATGGGCACCGTCACGACTATTGTGCCATCATCGAGTCCCTCGTAGGAGCCGCCCGCGCCGTAGAAAACCGGCACCCAACCAGTATGAGCCACGGGAATCAGAATGCTGTGCTTGTCGATGTTCCAAAGGGCGTGGAGGATCCACAAGGGGTGTTTCTCAGCGCGCTCTCCACTGTTGTATGGCTGAAACCGTTCAATCAAGTTCGCAGCATTGGTGGGCACGTCTTGGAGTTTTCGGCGTACAGCCTTGATGTTATCAGTAGTTCTTTCCTTGTAGATGGGGAATTCGGTCAGGTGGTAGGGAGTCGGAGTGGTGAGCAAAGCGAGTTGCCACGCAAGGTGATCCAACGACGATCTCATGTTATGAACGGCGTCGCCCACGATCGTTCCAATGTGGAGCGGGGGGATGGTCCCGGGTTTGATGCTGTAGATGTAGCTCGTCTTGTCCGCATTCAATTTCTTAGCGACCGAGTACTGGTACGCAGCCTTGTATGCAACGACTTGCCTATCGAGTTCCTTCAGGTGCTCGTGCGCCCGTTGCATCTTATTGAGGGGATCATCGAGAGGATGCATGAGGTACACTCACACCATGAGCTTATGTCAATGAATTGCGCAGACGGCTAGTCGGTTTCGGAGATTGTACCAGATCAGGGATGCCCCGCGTTGATTTCCTCGCCTCTTGTTGGTATAGTCTTACTATACTCCACGCTCTGGTTCCCCAACGCCGAAGGGAGGGCAGCGCAATGAGGGACGTTAGCTGGCAAGGCGTCCCGGGTCGGGGGTCTGCATCTCCGGCAGCAGTCATCGATGCCGAGCTGCTGGAAGAGAGACGCATGGCTCCTCCCGGCGCCAAGCAGATGCGCCGCGCCTACGGCTTCGACGAGGTCTCCATCGTCCCCGGCGACGTCACGATCAACCCCGAACTAACGGACGTCTCCTTCACCCTCGGCGATGTGAAGCTACGCCTGCCTTTCCTGGCGGCCGGAATGGACGCCGTCGTCAGCCCGCGCTCCGCCGCCGTCTTCTCCGAGCTCGGCGGCCTCGCTGTCCTGAACGCCGATGGCCTGCAAACGCGCTATGACGACCCCGAAGGCGTTCTCCAGGAGATCGCCGCAGCGAGCGAGGAGGATGTGGCAGCTCTCCTTCAGAAGATCTACTCGCAGCCGGTGCGTCCGGAGCTCGTCGGTGAGCGAGTCAGCGAGATCAAGCGACAGGGCGCGCTCTGCGCCGTCTCCTGTACGCCGGCCAGCGCCAAGCGCCTGGCGCCGCTCGCCGTCGAAGCGGGTGTCGACGTATTCGTCGTCCAGTCGACCGTCACGACGGCCCGTCACAGCTCTCGCAGCCTTGAGGGCCTGCGATTCGAGAAGCTGTGCGAGCAGGTGCCGGTGCCGGTCGTCGTCGGCAATACCGTCAGCTTCGGCCCCTGCAAAGACCTCATGGAGACGGGCGTCGCAGCCGTCCTCGTCGGCGTTGGGCCGAGCGTCATCTGCACCACGCGCGAAGTGCTGGGCATCGGCGTGCCGCAGGTCACGGCCGTGATCGACTGCGCGGCCGCTCGCGACGCCCATCTGCGCGAAAGCGGGCGCTACGTCCCGATAATCGCCGACGGCGGCATCCACACCGGCGGCGACCTATGCAAGGCGTTCGCTGCGGGCGCCGATGCGGCGATGCTGGGCACGCTGCTCGCCGTCGCCGAAGAAGCGCCGGGCCGCGGCTATCACTGGGGCATGTCGGCGCCGCACGCGGAGCTGCCGCGCGGGAAGCGGGTTCACGTGGGTGTGCGCGCCAGCCTGGAGAAGATCCTGTACGGT
>JBGQNJ010000299.1:0-2370 GCA_041501065.1 Dehalococcoidia bacterium | reverse complement strand
CGCTCGATGCTCTCCGCAGCGAAGTTCGACGGCGTCCAGTCGCCGCGACAGCCACAGACGCGGTAGAGGAAGTTGCGGATGATCTGCTTGCCCTGTGGCGTGTGCACGACTTCCGGGTGGAACTGGAGGCCGAGCATGCCGTGATCGTTGCCCATGACCGCGACGGGCGAGTTGTCGGAGTAGGCGAGGGAGCGGAAACCGGACGGCATCTGAGTGATGCGGTCGCCGTGGCTCATCCAGACGGGGATCGCTGGCGGCAGGTCGGCGAACAGCTCCGATTGCTCCGACTGGTGGATGACGGTATGGCCGTACTCATGCTTCTCGCCCGGCGTGACGCGGCCGCCGAGCTGGTGCGCCAGGAGCTGCATGCCGTAACAGATGCCCAGTACAGGCAGCCCCTTCTCGAAGATGTAGGACGGCGCTACGGGCGCATTCTCGCCGTAGACGCTGGCCGGACCGCCGGAGAGGACGAAACCCTTGACGTTGAGTCGCGCCACGTCCTGCCAGGGGGCGTTGTAGGGCACTATCTCGCAGTAGACGCTGCACTCGCGGATGCGGCGGGCGATGAGCATGCTGTACTGCGAGCCGAAGTCGATGACGACGACGGTCTCCGGGCCGGCGCCGGCGGGCGCCTCGCTGAGCACGGGCTGCTCACCGCTCTTCTCGCGGGCGATTTCGAGGTAAGTGGAGACCTCGATGTCGTCGCTGGTGGGTACGCGATGGCCGCCGCTCTGCGAATGGGTCATTGCCGGTCTTGCACTGAAAAAGGGGGTTAGATGATTAATAGGGGCGGGCACCGGCGCCCGCCCGGTCATATCGACATCAGAATACCAGCGTGCTATACTCGGCGTCAAGAAAGCGGTCCTCCCCTTTCATCTTTTTGTCTATGCGCATTCTCAATTGGGCTCAGTCTCCCGACGCGACCCTGACCACGGCGGTCGAGTATCTGAGGCAGGGCGCCCTGGTGGCATTCCCGACGGATACCCTCTACGGACTAGGGGCCGACGCAGGCAACGAAGAAGCCATCGTGAGGCTATTCCAAGCGAAAAGACGGTCACCTGGAACACCACTGCCGATTCTGATCGCGTCCGTCGAGCAAGCGGCGACGTTGACGACGGGCATGCCTGCCTTAGCGTTAAAGTTAGGTGATCTCTTCTGGCCGGGGCCTCTGACAATGGTACTGGCGCGATCTCCGGCCTTCGAATCGGCAGCGCTGGCGGGGAGCGACAGCGTGGCGCTCCGCGTGCCGGACCATGCCGTGCCGCTGGCCCTGATCCGTGCGTTCGGACAGGCAATCACGGGCACGAGCGCCAACCGCTCGGGGAAGCCGGCGCCACGCACAGCGGACGAAGTTGTCGAGCAGCTTGACCACGAGATCGACGTCCTGATCGACGGCGGGCCGTGCCCTCTCGGCGTCGAGTCGACGGTGGTAGACTTGAGGAGCGGCGTGCCTCGTATCCTGCGCGAAGGCGCCATCCGCCGACAGGAACTGGAGTCGGCCGCCGGTCTGCCATTCGACCTTGCGGAGGAATGACATGCGGTTAGCCATCGGCAGCGACCACCGCGGGTTTCGCCTGAAGCAGACGCTGATGCAGCACCTGGCGGCGGCGGGCCACGTGGTCACCGACTTCGGCTGCTATGACGAGAACGCCGTCGACTTCGCGGACGTCGCGATCCCGCTGTCGCAAGCCGTCGCGGGCGGCGAACACGACCTCGGCCTCCTGATCTGCAGCAACGGTGTCGGCATGACGGTCTGCGCCAACAAGATCAAGGGCATACGGGCCGCCCTGTGCCATGATACGTTCGCCGCTCGACGCGCCCGCCAGCACACAAACGCCAACGTCCTCTGCCTCGGCTCCTGGTGCATCGGTGAGGGAGTGGCGCGAGAGATCGCCGACGCGTTCCTCGCCGGCGAGTTCGAGGGCGGGCGTCATAGCAGGCGTCTGGAGAAACTCGAGGCGCTCGAAGCGCACTGGGGCGAACCCACGGACCCAGCCGCGAGGAAGGACGCGTAGTCTTCGCCGTGAGAGCCGCAGACAGGGATGCCGCGCTCCAACCGCTACTCGACCGCTACGGGCGGCGTATCGAGGCCGAGTTGCGACACGCCTTCGAAGGCCGCGACCTTGTCCACTACAGCCTTATGCGCTATCACCTCGGTTGGGAGGACCGCGACGGCCGCCCCCAGGATGCGCGGCACGGCAAACTGCTGCGTCCGCTGCTCTGCGTCGCGAGCTGCGAGGCCGTCGGCGGCGACGCGGAGACGGCGTTCCCGCTCGGCGCGGCGGTCGAGCTGCTGCACAACTTCAGCCTCATCCACGACGATATCGAGGACCAGAGCCCACAGCGGCACGGACGCGACGCCGTCTGGCG
>JBGQNJ010000298.1:0-2370 GCA_041501065.1 Dehalococcoidia bacterium | reverse complement strand
TACAACCCCTCCTCAACGCCATCGTCGACTACCTCCCGGCTCCCATCGACGTCCCTCCGATAACCGGCACCAACCCCAAGAACAACCAGACCGTTCAGCGCACAGCAGATGATAATGAGCCGTTCACGGCTCTCGCTTTCAAGATCGTTGCCGACCCCTACGTAGGCAGGCTCGCCTACTTCCGCGTCTACAGTGGGCAGGTGAAGACCGGCGCCACGATCCTCAACGCCGCCCGCAACGAGCGGGAGCGTGTCGGTCGGCTCCTGCGCATGCACGCCAACCGCCGCGAAGAGGTCGAAGAGGTCCACGCCGGCGGCATCGTCGCCGCCGTCGGCCTCAAGAACACCTTCACCGGCGACACCCTCTGCGACCGCACGCACCCCATCGTCCTCGAGGCGATTCGGTTCCCGGAGCCCGTCCTCTCGGTGGCCATCGAGCCGAAGACGAAGGACGACCAGGACCGCATGGGCGACACGTTGACGCGCCTGTCGGAGGAAGACCCGACCTTCCGCACCCGCTACGACGCCGAGACCGGCCAGACCATCATCTCCGGCATGGGCGAGCTTCACCTGGAAGTCATCGTCGACCGCATGCTGCGCGAGTTCCGCGTCGATGCCAACGTCGGCAAGCCGGAAGTCGCCTACAAGGAGACGATAACGCGCGCCAATCGCACCGAAGGCCGCTTCGTGCGACAGAGCGGCGGCCACGGCCAGTATGGCGACGTCTGGCTGGAAGTCGAGCCCAGGGAGCGCGGCGCCGGCTTCGAGTTCGTCGACAAGACGGTCGGCGGCGTCATTCCGCGCGAGTTCATCTCTCCCGTGCAAACGGGCGTGAAAGAGGCGCTGGAAAACGGCCCCGTCGCCAGCTACCCCGTTATCGACGTCAAGGTAACGCTCGTCGACGGCAGCTACCACGAGGTCGACTCCTCGGAGCTCTCCTTCCGCATGGCCGGTTCCATCGGCATGCGAAAGGCGCTTGAGCGCGGCGACCCCATCCTGCTGGAACCGATCATGAAAATCGAAGTGTTGACGCCGGAGGAGTCCTTCGGCGACATCCTCGCCGACATCACCGGCCGTCGCGGCCACGTCACCGGCGTCGATTCGCGCGCTGGCCTGCAGGTCGTGCGAGCGCTCGTGCCGCTGGCGGAGACGTTCGGCTACGCTACGGAGCTGCGCTCGCTCTCGCAGGGGCGGGCAAGCCACAACATGGAGTTCGATCACTACGAGGAGGTACCGGCGGCGGTCGTCGAAAAGCTCGGCATACGGGTGCGACGGCCGGCAAGGGCTTAGCGGCGAATCGGCGGTCTCAGGCCGACGAGGCCTTAGCGGACAGGGCAGCTTAACATGGTTTCAAGGCAGAAGATAAGGATCAGGCTCAAGGGCTACGACCACCGTCTCCTCGACCAATCGGCAAGCCAGATCGTGGAGGCCGCAGAGAGGACGGGCGCCGCCGTAGCAGGCCCGATACCCCTGCCTACGGAGATCAAGAAGTTCACGGTCATCCGCTCCCCCGTCATCGACAAGGACTCGCGGGAGCAGTTCGAGATACGCACTCATAAGCGGCTCATAGACATTCTTGAGCCGACGGCAAAGACGGTCGACACGCTGATGCGGCTGCAGTTGCCCGCCGGCGTCGACATCGAGATCAAGCTGTAATGGAAATCGAAGGCATAATCGGCAGAAAGATCGGCATGACCCAGCTCTTCGACGAGAAGGGCGAGGTCCACGGCGTAACCGTCGTCGAGGCCGGGCCCTGTACCATCGTCCAGGTGAAGAGCACCGAGAACGACGGTTACAGCGCCGTGCAGCTCGGCTTCGGCGCCGCGAAGCGCGTGAACCAGCCGATGAAAGGACATCTCAAGGGTCTCGGCGACTTCCGCTTCCTGCGCGAAGTCCGCGTCGACGACGCCTCGAAGTGGAAGACCGGGCAGAAAGTAGGCGCGGAGCTCTTCAACTCCGGCGACCACGTCGACGTCACCGGCGTGTCCAAGGGACGCGGCTTCGCCGGCGGCATGCGTCGCTGGGGGTTCCACGGTGGTCCGCGGACCCACGGGCAGTCGGACCGCGCGCGTGCTCCCGGCTCCATCGGGCCGGGCAACTCGCCGGGGCACGTGGTCAAGGGCCTGCACATGGCCGGCCACATGGGTGACGCTCGCGTCACGGTCCGCAACCTGCGCGTTATCGAGAGTGACCCCGCGAAAGGCCTCCTCTTCATCGAGGGCGCCGTTCCCGGGGGCAAGAACGGTCTCCTGCGCATCCGCCTCGCGGCCAGGACGGCCCGTGCCCGCGCCAAAGCGCAAGACAAGGCCGAGTAAGAACGAACTATGAAACTGGACGTCGTCAACACGGAAGGCAAAGGGGTCGACCCCAT
>JBGQNJ010000297.1:0-2381 GCA_041501065.1 Dehalococcoidia bacterium | reverse complement strand
TCTTCAGCGACGACGCCGACTTGCCCGGACCCGCGGCCCTCCTTCGCGACAACATGATCATCTGGCGCGACGGCGCGAAGGACACGCCGGTCCTCTCGGTCGGCGAGATACCGCTGAGGGGTCGACACAACGTCGCGAACGTCCTCGCGGCGACGGCCGTCGCCGCGGCGTGTGGGATCGCGGCGGACGCGATTGCGACGGCGGTGCGCGGCTTCAAAGCGGTGCCGCATCGCCTGGAGTTCGTCGCGGCGGTCGACGGCGTGGCCTATTACAACGATAGCATCGCGACGACGCCGGACCGCACGCTCGCCGGAGTGCGCTCGTTCCAGGAACCCATCGTCTTGCTGCTGGGAGGACGTGAGAAGCATCTGCCGCTGGACGAGATGTTTCGCGAGGTCTGCGGGCGGTGTCGAGCGCTGGTGTTCTTCGGCGAGGCAAGGGAGACGCTGGTTGCGGCCGCCAGGGCGGCCTGCGACGCCATCGACCAGGAGAAGCGACCGGACCTGCACGTCATCGATACGCTCGACGACGCCGTGCCGGTCGCCCAGGCGACCGCGCGACCCGGCGATGTGGTACTGCTTTCCCCAGCCTGCACAAGCTTCGATGCCTATGACAACTTCGAGGAGCGCGGAGAGCATTTCCGTCGCCTCGTTACCGCGATGAAGTCGACTCAAGGAAGGAGCCGGCCATAGCAACGTCCGAGACCACGCGAGTCAGGCCGGGACCGCCCGACGCTGTGATCCTCACGCTGGTCACCATGCTGGTGATCGTCGGTCTGATCGCCGTCTACAGCGCCAGCTTCGCCCTCGGCCAGCTTGAGTACGGCAGCCCCTACTACTTCATCGCGCGACAGGCCATGTGGGCGGCCGTCGGAACGGGTCTGCTCATCTTCCTCATGCGTACCGACTACCATTGGCTGCGCTCCGTCAGCCCCCTGCTCATGCTTGCCGCGCTGGCCGGCCTGGCCGCCGTCCTGGCGCCGGACCTGGGCGTCAACCGCAACGGCGCCAGTCGCTGGATAGCGCTCGGTCCCCTGCCTCCCGTCCAGCCGAGCGAATTCGCCAAGCTGGCGCTGATCATTTACGTCTCCGCCTGGCTCTCCAGCAAGAGTCGCAACTTGCGCAGCTTCGCCGCCGGCCTGGCGCCGTTCGTCACTATGGTCGGTCTCGTGGCGGGGCTCATCATGCTCGAGCCCGACATGGGAACGACCATCGTCATCGTCCTCACGACCATCACGCTGTTCTTCGTAGCCGGCGGCGCCCTGAGCCATCTGCTGGCGCTCATGTCCATTGGTGGCGTTACCGCAGTCTTTCTCGTGATGACGGGCGGCTACCGGATGGACCGCATCTTCGCCTTCGTCTCGCCTGAGGCCGATCCGGCAGGAAGAGGGTTCCACATCCTGCAACTGCTCATCGCCCTCGGCAGCGGCGGTGTGACGGGGCTGGGTGTCGGCGCGAGCAGGCAGAAGTTCTTCTACGTGCCGGGCGCTCACACCGACGGCATCTTTGCGATCATCGGCGAGGAGATGGGCTTCATCGGCGCCATGGCCGTCATCCTGCTCTTCGCGCTGCTTGTGTATCGGGGCATTCGCGTCATGCTCAACGCTCCCGACAACTTCGGCTCGCTGCTCGCCCTCGGCGTCACGAGCTGGATCGCCTATCAGGCCATCATCAATATCGGCGGCATCACGCGGTCGATGCCGCTGACGGGCATCCCGCTGCCCTTCCTGAGCTACGGCGGCTCGGCGCTGGCGGCGACAATGGCCGGCATCGGCATCTTGCTCAGCGTCTCGCGCTACTCGAAGGGATACGTGGCGGCCAAGGAGCTCCGACCCGCTTCGAGACGCGCGAAACGCCGACTGAAGGAGGAGAGCGCTTGAGACTGGCACTATCCGGCGGCGGCACCGCGGGGCACGTCTACCCCTGCCTCGCCGTTGCCGCGGCGCTGCGACAGCGACTAGCCCAGCACGATGAACCGCTGGCGCTCCTCTACCTGGGCGTGCGCGGCCGCGTCGACGAGCAAGTCCTCGCCGGAGAGGGCATCGACTTCCGCGCCGTGACGGCCAGCGCCCTGCGTGTCCGCTCTCCCCTGCGCTTCGCGAAAGGCCTCGTCGACCTCGCGCTTGGCGCCATCCAGGCGCGCGGCCACCTGCGACGCTTCCATCCACAGGCCGTCTTCGCGACCGGTGGCTATGCCAGCGCGCCCGTCGCCCTTGCCGCGCGCAGCCTGAAGCGGCCGTTGCTCGTCTACCTGCCCGACGTCCGTCCCGGCTGGGCCGTGCGAATGATGGCCCGGCTCGCCACCCGCGTCGCGGCGACGACCGAGGACTCGCTCCCCTACCTGCCGAGGGGGAAGGCGGCCGTCTCCGGCTACCCGGCGCG
>JBGQNJ010000296.1:0-2395 GCA_041501065.1 Dehalococcoidia bacterium | reverse complement strand
TGGTGTTCGGGGCCCTGGACAGCCTGGACCGGTCCGTTGGCGACGAAACGCTGAAGACCGGGACTCCGGAGTGGGAGGCTTATGTGTCGGACGGGCTGGCAAAGCAGGTTGAGGCGCTTTCCTCGCGGGGCGCGAAGGTGGCGCTGGCTACCTTCCCCTGCTCGAAGCCGGCGGCGTGGGCATTCTTGCCCGAGCCCGGCAAGTACGAAGAGGAGACCTTCCGGCGCATCAACGACCTGAATGCGGTCTACCGGCGATTCGCAGAGCAGCACCCCGACAAGGTCACGCTGGTCGACCTGAACCACTTCGCCTGTCCGGAAGGCAGGTTCAGCGACCTCATCATCGACGGGGTGAGGATGCGAGAAGACGGTCTCCACTTCACCCCGCAAGGTTCGAGCGTCGTGGCCCGCTGGCTGGCGCCGCAGCTCGTCGATATCGCCCGAGGGAGCCGCTAGAGCCGTTCAGAGTCCCGACCAAGGAGGACCCGGATGACAGAAGAGGCGGCGGAAAGTCTCGCCCCCGGCACGCTGGCGGTCCTGTCGTCGACGCCGGCGGTGTTCGGGGCCCTTTTCGACGGGCAGCCGGAGGAACCTCTGAGCCGTCCCGGCGACGAGGGATGGTCTCCCAACGACGTTCTGGCGCACGTCATCTCGATACAGGGGCCGGCGCTGGTCGACCGCGTGAGGGCCATACTGGATGGCGACTTGCCGCTGCTCCCGGATGCCGATGAGCAGAAGATCCTGGCGGCCTCCGGCCTTCGCGGTCGCCCCGCGCGAGAGCTTCTTCAGATGTTCAGCCAGCGACGCGCCGAGGCGATGCTCCTCTTGGAGCGCCTGCAACCCGAAGACCTGCGCCGTCGCGGCCGCCACGAGCTGGCGGGCGAGGTGAGCGCGGCGGACGTCATCCATCACATGGCCTACCACGACTTGCTCCACATCGCGCAGGCGTCGAACCTTCTCGCCGAGCCGATTCGGCGACGTCGCGGCGCCATGGGCGAGGCCTTCCCGATCTGAGTCGCGCCCGCGGCTCCGGCTCGACGGTCGGAACCTTTTCCCCCATAAGCCCGCTCTGCGAAGACCGGAAGAACGATGCCCGAACCGCAGAGGGGCTTGACCTCTTCGCGCCACTCCCTGCACAGTGTCTGAGACTATCCGATACTCCGCCGAAATCAGGGACGAGACGAAAGGAGACTGCCCAGAATGGCAACCAGCAATCCAACCGCTGAGGAGGTCGCGGGTCGCAACGTTGATCCGACGCCCCGTGTAACGATGGTGGAGGTGAGCGAGCGACTTGCCAATCCCGCGCCACTTGGCCTCGCGGCCTTCGGACTTACGACGCTCGCCCTGAACGCGTTCAACGCCGGCCTCGTCGACAAGGGCTCTGAGGGGGTTGTTTGGTCCCTCGGCATTGCCTTCGGCGGAATTGCCCAGTTCGCTGCCGGCATGTGGGAGGCGAAGAAGAATAATACCTTCGGTTTCACCGCCTTCAGCGCCTTCGGCGCCTTCTGGGTGTTCCTGGCGCTCGTCAACATCTTCACGAAGACAGGGGCAATCGAGCCTGTCGCCGCGGAGGGCAAGTCACTGTTCCTGGTCTGCTGGGGGATATTCGCCGCCTACATGACGGTCGCGACCTTCGGCATCTCGCGGGCGCTCCAAGTGACCTTCGTTCTGTTGACCGTTCTCTTCTTCGGCCTGGCAATCGGCGTCCACGAGCCCAACGGCAACTTCATGCACGCGGTCGGCTGGGAGGGGATGCTCACGGCCGGCGCCGCGCTGTACACGTCATTCGCGATCCTCCTTCAGGAGACGTGGGGCCGCGAGGTGTTGCCGCTCGGGATCGTTCGCCCTCGGGCCAGCCTGGCGAAATCGAAGTAGCGTCGGGGATCGCCCCGCTCTCTCTGCGTGCAGCGCGACGCCCCTTTCGTCGATCCGATTCCTCTGCTATAAACGCCTGCGAGGGGCGTTTGATGGAGCCGGACAACGTGACGCAAGAGATCGAAGGCCGTCTCCGCATCGTCGTTGTGCGGAGAGCGGCGGAGATGGAAGACGCCCTTAGCATCCGCCGCGCCGTCTTTATCGCCGAGCAGGGCGTCACGGAGGCGGAAGAGATCGACGCCTTCGACGGCGACCCGCAGGAGGTGACGTCCGCGGTACACGTCGTCGCATACCTTAATGGGCAGGCCGTCGCGACCGGCCGCCTCCTCCTCGATGCGCCGGGGGGAGAGAACGCCCACATCGGCCGCATCGCCGTGCTACGCGAGCATCGACGGCGCGGGCTCGGCAGAGCCGTCATGCTCGCGCTCCAGGACGAGGCGCGACGCAGGGGATATCGCGGAGCGACGATCGCTGCGCAGATCCAGGCGATGCCCTTCTACGAGAGTCTGGGATACGTGGCG
>JBGQNJ010000295.1:0-2404 GCA_041501065.1 Dehalococcoidia bacterium | reverse complement strand
CCTGCGCTATCTCCCGCGACAGGTTTGGGCCGGAAAGGACGCACAGAGGTCGTCCCAACTCCGGCAACTCCTCGCAAACGACCTCCGATATCCTCTTCCCTGTGTCGCGCTCCAGCCCCTTGACGGCGCTCAGCACCAGCGTGTCGGGATCGAGGTGAGAGCGGAGCGTCCGCAGGTTGCCGCGCAACGTCGACGAAGGGACAGCGACGACGAGAAGGCCGGCGCCCTCGAGGGCAACGTCGCACTGGTGCGTCACAGTCAGCGAGAGCGGGAAACGCAGGCCGGGTTGCAGGCGCGCGTTTTCGCCGTCGCGACGCAGCGCCACCGCGTCGGCCTCGTCATAGGCGCAGAGACGCACCGCGAGGCCGTTGCGCGCGAGCAGGACCGCCAGCACCGTGCCCCAGCTCGTCGAGCCGACGACCGCCGCCGTATGGAGCGCGCTCATGCCGTCCGCTGTGGCTCCTTCTGGCCGATCTTGCGCTCCGTGCCGGAGAGGAGGCGTCGTATGTTGTCGTGGTGCAGGACGACAATGAGCGCGGCCGCCACGAGCGCGAAGACGGTGTAGGCGTAAGGCAGCACGCCTGCGATCGCCAGCGCCAGGAAGAGCGCCGCCGCAATCGGCGCCATCGACACCGACATCAGCGACATGTAGCGGGTCACGGCAATGATGAGCAGGGCCACGGGCAGAAGGACGAGGCTCGCCAGCGGATTCATCGCCAGTAGCGAGCCGTAGGCAGCGGAGACGCCGCGGCCGCCGCGAAAGCCTAACCAAACCGGCCAGACGTGCCCCGCGACGGCGCCCATGCCGGCGAGCGCCTGCGCCCAGGCATCGTCGGAGAGGACGCGCGCAATCGAGACCGCAGCCGCGCTCTTGCCGAGGTCGATTACCAGCACGGCGAGCACCGCCCACAGGCTGAGTGTGCGCAGGGCGTTCGTGGCGCCGGTCTTGCCGCTGCCGAAGTCGCGGACGTCGATGCCGCGGGTCAGCCTGCCCATGACGTAGCCGCCGGGTATGGAGCCGAGCAGGTAGCCGATGATGGCTGCGAGAATGAGTTGCCAGACCATCTACTGCTCTCCCCTGCTCTTGAAGATGAGCTTCAGGGGCGTGCCATCGAAGCCGTACGTCTTTCGCAACTGGTTCTCCACGTAGCGACGGTATGAGAAATGGAGCAGAGAGGCATCGTTGACGAAGAAGACGAACGTGGGCGGCGCCGATTGCGCCTGCGTGACGTAGAGGACTTTCAGCTTTCGGCCGCGAGTCGACGGCGGGCTCCGTTCGCCGATGGCGCGCTGGACGATGGCATTGACCTCCGCCGTCGGAAGGCGTTTCTGTCGCTCCTCACCCACGTGCAGCGCCTCCGCCAGCATTGCGTCGATGCCCGTTCGCTCCTTCGCGGAGACGAAACAGAGCGAGGCCCAGGGCGCAAAGCGCAGCCGGTGCCGGACGATTCGGCTGAACTCCTTGCGATAGACCGGCTCCGGCGGCGCCAGGTCCCACTTGTTCGCCACCAGCACCATGCCGACGAAGCTGTCGGCGACGAGGCCGGCGATGTGCGCGTCCTGCGCCGTCAGTCCCTCGCCCGCGTCGATCAGCACAAGGGCCACGTCGGCGCGCTGGGCCGCCGCCTGCGCCCGCATCACGGCGTGCTTTTCGACGCCGACCTCGACGCGGCCTCTTCGCCGTATTCCTGCCGTGTCGATTAGGGTCAGATTGCGGCCTTCGTACTCAAATGGAGTGTCGATGCTGTCGCGCGTCGTGCCGGGCGTCTCACTGACGATGACCCGCTCCTCGCCGAGGACGGCGTTCGTGAGCATGGACTTGCCGACGTTCGGCCGGCCGACGATAGCGATCGACAGGCCGGTCGTCGGCTCCGCAGCCACTGATTCCGGCAGCATGTCAGCCAGCATGTCCATGAGGTCGCCGACGCCCATGCCGTGCAGCGCGCTGACGGCAATAGGCTCGCCGAGGCCCAGCTCGTAGAACTCGACCGCGGCCTCGCGACGGTACTCACTCTCCGTCTTGTTGGCGACGAGGAGCACCGGCTTCGCCACGCCTCGCAGCCGGTCGGCAACGTCGCGGTCGCCGGCCGTCAACCCCTCTTTGCCGTCGACGACGAAGAGGATGACTTCGGCCTCCGCGGCGGCCGTCTCCACCTGACCGCGGACCAGCTCGCTGTAGGGCAGCGAGCCGTCCATTAGCAGCCCACCGGTATCGACGAGACGGAACCGTTTCCCGAGCCACTCGACGTCGCCGTACAGACGGTCGCGCGTCGTTCCCGCCGCCTCTTCGACGATCGCTTTTCGCCCGCCCAGGATGCGGTTGAAGAGGGCGGATTTCCCCACGTTCGGCCGCCCGACGAGCGCGACGACGGGCAGGCTTGTGGCTGTCGGCGGTTTGTCCTCT
>JBGQNJ010000294.1:0-2410 GCA_041501065.1 Dehalococcoidia bacterium | reverse complement strand
TCCAGAGCTAGCCGCCGTGCAGACCGCGTCGCAGTTCGGCCTCATCGACAGGAACCTCAGCCTGATCAGCGCCGCCGACGTGGGCGTCTCCGTGCTGGCGCTGTTCATGGGCGCTATCGGCGTCATGAACACGACGCTAATGTCCGTCTTCGAACGCACACGGGAGTTTGGCGTATTGCGCGCCGTCGGCTGGTCGCGTGGGCGCATCGTCATCATGGTAATGGGCGAGGCTCTCGTTATCGCGCTTGCGGGCGCGTTCGTGGGGACCGCTATGGGCTTTGCGGCGGTGCAGGTGATAAAGCAGTTACCCTTGGTACTCGGCTTCTTCAATCCCGTCTATCCGGCATCGGTGTTCGGGCAGGCGCTGGGAGTTGCGATAGGCATGGCCTTCTTCGGCGTGATCTACCCGGCCGCGCGGGCCGCTCTCCTTCAGCCCCTGGAGGCGCTCCGACATGAGTAGCGGAAACGGGGGTCGCGAGGGGCCGGCCATCCAGGTCATCGACGTCGCTAAGACCTACGACAACATGGTACGGGCACTAGACGGCGTGAACCTGACGATCAACTACGGCGAGTTCGTCGCGCTGATGGGGCCATCGGGTTGCGGCAAGTCCACGCTCCTGCACCTGCTGGCCGCCCTGGACAACCCGACGGCGGGCAGGATCATCGTCAACGGACGCGACCTGCGCTCGGCGGGCAACGACCGCTATCGACGAATGGAGATAGGCCTCGTCTTCCAGTTGCACAACCTGCTGCCCAACCTGAATGCGCTGGAGAACGTCCAGATACCCATGTTTGGGACAGGTATGGGCCACGCCAAGAGGATGAAACGGGCGCGGGAGCTCCTCGAGGAGATGGGGCTGCTCGAGAAGGAGAAAATGACGCCGCCACGGCTTTCCGGTGGTGAGCGTCAGCGGCTGGCGATCGCGCGCGCGCTGGCGAACGACCCATCGATCATCCTCGCCGACGAGCCGACGGGCAACCTCGATTCGGCCGCCGTCGATCGCCTTCTCGCCCTCTTCCGGGGCGTCCGCGACGAGCACCAGGTGACGATCCTGCTGGCGACGCATGATACGCATGTCGCGTCGGCGGCGGACCGCATCGTTCACATGAAGGACGGGCGCATCGTCGAGAGCCCGCAGGCGGAAGGCCAGCCGACGACGGTGCCCAGCGCCTGATCATGCCGTTCTTGTGCCGGGCCTTCGGCTCGCAGGGCGCACGCCCGTGCGCCCCTGCAACGCGATTTACCCCAGCCGTCCCGCGACCCTCCTTTTCTCTCGACAGGCGAGGGCCGCCGCCGTATATTTGGCGTATGACGTGGAGATCGATTTGGCTCGCCGCGCTCGCGGCCTGCGTCGTCGCGCTTGCGCTGCTGCCCGTCGCCGCTTCGGCAGACGACGGCCACAATGGCGGCTTCGTCGTGCGCGTCAACGGCCCGTTCACGCTGGCGCCGGGCGAAAGCGTCAACTCGGTGGTCGTCGTCAAGGGCGACGCGCTGATCGGCGGCACTGTGCATGACACGCTTCTCGTCATCAACGGACACGCCGATATCGCCGGGCGGGTCGAGGGCAACGTCACGATTGTCAAGGGCGACGTGACGCTGGAGGGCGGCTCCTTCGTCAACCGCGTGACGATCATCAACGGCAGCGTCAATCGCGAGAGCGGGTCCGTCGTCGAGCACGGCGTCAACCGCCGCGGCCTGGGGTTCTTCCCGGCGCTCTTCTTCTGGCTGTTCTGGCTAGGCATGACCGTCGCCGTGGTGATCGCCGGGCTCGTCTTCGCCGCCATCGCCGGCCGTCAGCTCTCGACGGCGACGGAGTTGCTGACGAGGCAGCTTGCCTACAGCATCCTGGGCGCCGTCGTCGTCTGGATCAGCGTGCCGTTTCTTGCCGTGCTTGCCCTAGTCACCGTCGTCGGTATCCCCTTCGGGCTGGCGTTGCTGTTCCTCGCCCTGCCGCTGCTGTGGCTGCTCGGCTATCTCGTCGCGGGCACGCGATTGGGCAGGGCGCTTCTCGAGCTCGCGGGCCGGCGACCGCCGTCGGGCCATCCGTACGTCGCTGCGACCCTGGGCCTGATTGTGCTCCAGATCGTCGTGCTAGTGCCGTTCGTGGGCTGGGCCATCGGCGCGCTGGCGGGCATCTGGGGATCGGGCGCACTGGCCGTCACCGCCCTTCGTGCATGGCGAGGGACGCCCGGCCAACAGCCGACCTCCGCAGACGCCGGCTTCCCCGATTGAACTTGCGCGGGGCCTTTCCCTCTTAGTCGTTCCACCCTATTCTGACTGAACAACGTCGCTGTAGGAGGTCCTGAGATGAAGGCAGCCGTCCTGTACGAACTGAACACACCGCTAGTGGTCGAAGACGTGGAGCTGGAGGACCCGAAGCAGGGCGAAGTGCTGGTCAAGGTGGCGGCC
>JBGQNJ010000293.1:0-2446 GCA_041501065.1 Dehalococcoidia bacterium | reverse complement strand
GCGCCCGAAGCCGTCGCCACCGTGACGGGAGCGGCGAATGACTGCCCATTATCGGCGCTCTCGCGCAGCTTGATGGTTACGCCGTCCGTGTCGACATAGAAGGCCAGCACCGCAGCGCCGGCGCCCGCCAGCGCTATGGGCGCGGTCGACGGGACGCTTGCCAGAACCGACCACGACCCGAAGTCCGAGCCGGGTCCCGGCGCAGCGACCCGCTGCACGAGAAGCTGCCCGGCCGCCGGGTCAACGCGGGCGCGGACGAGCGACCCGTCGCCGGGCATCCTCGCCGCATGGGAGCAGTCGGTCTCGTCGCCGCTGTGCAGCCGCTCCCAGGTGAGGCGCGCAACGTCGCCGATACGCTCCCGTATCTGCACCCGCACATAGGGAATAGCGGTCGATTTCTTCTGGGCAGTCAGGAGGTCGCTGGTGAGGTTTCTCATAATGCTCGGGCCGGGCTAGGGCTGAAGGTCGCCGGCCTGAGTCCCCATCGGCAGAGCCGGCGTGTAGAGGCGGCGCACGCGGACGGCGCTGCGATGGCCGTGTCGTGCGAGAGCGGCGGCGAACGCGGCCAGACGCTGCTCGCCCCAGACCAGGTAGTCGCGCCAGGTCTCGCTGCCGCCCACGTTCACGCGATTGGTGGCGAAGCCGGCCCATTCCAGCGCCGCGTATCCCGCCGCGCCGGTCGCGACGACGTCTTCGAGAGCCGCCGGCAGCGTCGAGCCGTTCTCGTCGAGGGTGTGCAGCTTGCCGTAGTAGACTCTGACGCCCTGCTCGGCGACGGGCGCCGAGTCGATGAGCATCGTCAGTGTCTCGCCCCAGAGGCTGAACGCAACGTAGGCCGGCGGGTACTGGTCCAGCGGGAACTCCACCGCTTCGACGACGACGCGGTCGCTCAACGAGCTCAGCGCCAGGTCACGGCCGCCGGCAGTCGTTGTCAGGACGGCCTTCTCTTCCAGGGGCACGGCCAGGCTCATCTCGCGTACGGCGCGACCGATGTGGCGGTCGAGTTCGTCGTCCGACCAGCGGTAGGACGCGGCGTCTTCGTCGTGGAGATCGCGCCGGACGAGGGCTCTCATTGAGGAAAGGTTCATTCTCGGTCACTCCCATCGATTGCCGCCGGGGCGCGCGTCGGGTCCGGTGTCCGCGCAAGCACGCGAAACGCCCTTTCGAGGTCGGTGAGGCTGAGGCTGCCCTCGCCGCGCGCCAGAATGGCTGCCAGCTCCTTCTCTTCCATGGAGACGCCCCATTGCGGGTCCGGCACGTGGCGGGATATCGTCTCCGCCACCGCGCGCTCCTCCTCGACGCTCAGGGCGATATCATCAACGTGGACAGATATCTCCATGTCGCCGGCCGGTGAAGGGCCGCAGGCGCTCAGCCCGTGGATCCCCGCGAGCCCTGGAAGCGCCCGTATTTCGTCGGTCAACTGTTCCAGGCGAACTGCCTTGCTCCCGGTCTTAAACTGCACCTTCGACTCCTATTTGAGCTCGACCACCGCCAGCATCAGCGGCGATTCAGCGTTGCTGGCGCGCAGGAGAGCGGTGCCCGCGCTGACCCGCCACTGAGCGCGGATCGTGTGGCTGCCCGCTGCTACCTGCGTCAACCAGCCTATCTGAATGTCCTGGGCATAAACGGCCTGCACCTGCTGGACGCCTTTCGTCGCGCCCTGGCGTTGCCCGTCGACAGTGAAGTCGAAATGGGCGTACCCAAAGCTGGTCACGTAGAGGGTCCCGGCCAGCAGGAGATACAGCCAGCTATCGCCGGTCGTGAGGTTGACCACGAGGTTGGCGGTATCGATGTCCACGAAGGAGAGGCTGGTCGTTTGATAGTCGCCGGCGGTGCGGACGACTCGTCCGACCTGATGGCCACCGCCCGGCGCTGCTTCGCCGCCGCCTTCGATAGCGCCGCCCGCCTCAATGAGCTCGCCGAACAGCCGTAGCCTTCCCATCGACTCCTCCTAGCTCGGCGTGGCGTAGACGTTCAGCAACAGACTGCCGGCGCTGGCCGACACGATCTTGAGGAAGACGGTTGCTCCGCGCACCTCGGCCTCCAGCGCGGGCAGCGGATTCTGTGCAAGCCCCTGCTGGCTGAACTCGCGCTCGGCGCCCCGGAAGTACTTGCTGGCGCCGCCGTTCCAACTGAGGACCTGCACCTTGAGCGCCGTAAGACCGGCGCTTCCGCTCGCGTCGATATCGAAGCGGACGCGGCGATAGCCGGCGCAGCTCACGCCGACAGCCGCCGACGTGGGGTCGTCGCCATCCGCGGCCGACAGCGCCTGGCGGTGCAATACCGTCGGTGCTTCCTCGTAGACTGGCCCCTTGGGGACCCCGCGTGTGTCGATGCGGACGTCGGCCAACTCTCTCCTCCTGGGTCCTGTCTCGATCATCTTCTCGGTCGAGAGCGGGGCAAGAATAGAATATGTGTTCGCTTTCGTCAAGGAGGAAGTGGCACT
>JBGQNJ010000292.1:0-2463 GCA_041501065.1 Dehalococcoidia bacterium | reverse complement strand
CGGGGCCACCGGTCGTATCGCTAAGTACGATGCTGACCTCAACCTGCTGTGGGCGACTCCGGAATCGGGAGGCCCTTATGGCCCGCGTGACATCGTCGCGTTGCCGGACGGCAGCGTCCTCGTCGCCGACACGGGGAATAAGCGCATCCTGAAGCTCGGGCCGAACGGCGACATCGTTTCCACCTTCGGCACCGCCGGCTCCGACCCCGGCCAATTCAACGAGCCGGTCGGCCTGGCGCTTGGTCCCAATGGCGACATCTACGTCGCTGATACTTGGAACGGCCGCGTCCAGCACTTCGACTCCAGCTTCAAGTACCTGAGCGAGTTCGCGGTGAAGGGATGGGGCAGCACCGAAGTCACGGCCAAGCCCTACCTGGTCGTCCTGGCGGATGGCCGCGTGATAATCAGCAATCCCGCGAACGGGCGCATCGAGTTGTATAATCAGCAGGGGCAGCCGGTCGATGCCTGGGAGCTGCCCGAGGCAGCCAGCGGCGTCAAAGGACGGCCGGTGGGCCTGGCGCTCGATGCACAGGGGTCGCTGTACATCGCCGATTGCGCCGCCAACGTGGTCTACCGCCTGCCCGTCGCCAGCTTGACCGGCCCGTAGACGTCCCCACTACTATTCGGAAGCCGGGGGCATCCATTGGAAGCCTTTCGCCAGATTGCCGACGCCCTCCTCACCTTCGCCGACCATCACATCTACGGCGCGCTCTTCCTGCTCCTGTTCCTGGAGGAGGGAGGGATTCCGCTGCCGGCGCCCGGCGACACGGTCATCCTCCTCGCCGGTGCGCAGATCGACAGGGGTCAGGCCAGCATCCCGATAGTCGTCCTCCTCGTTGTGATGGCGACGCTCCTGGGTTCCTCCGTGCTCTACTGGATCTCGCGACTGGGTGGGATGCCGGTCGTGCTGCGGGTCTGTCAGGTGCTGCACATCAGGGAGGAGCGGCTCGACAAGCCCGGCGCCTGGATCCGCCGTCACCGCGGCGTCGCCATCGTCTTCGGGCGCCTGACGCCGGGCCTGCGTACGATCACCACGATAGCGGCGGGCGTCTTCCAGGTGAACTACACGGCGTTCCTTGCCTATACTGCCCTCTCCGCAACGATCTGGGCTGCTGTGTACATTCTTCTCGGAGCAGCCATACACAGCTTCTACCGCAACGTGGCCCACTACCTCTTCCGCCCGAGCGCTCTGGCGCTCTTGTTGCTCGCGTTCGTGATCGCCGCCGCGACGGTCGCCTTCCGCCGCTGGCGCGCCTCCCGCCGTCGAGAGCAAGAGCACCTGCTCGGCGAACAGCCTCTTTGACGCGTTTCGTTGACCGCCGTTTTCGCGCCTGCCTATAATGTGTCACGTGGCGCAGCCGAACCTCTAGGTAGACCCGTCATACCTGGACCGACGGCGCCGCACAGAACCGAGGCCTCTATTGCTCCGAAGCCCCCGCATCTGGCTCGGGGTCGCCCTCAGCGCCCTGTTCATCGTCGTTTTCCTCTGGCGCACCGACTTCGGTGAGATCGGCGACGCCTTCGCTCACGCCAACTACTGGTGGGCGCTGGCGTCGATACCCGTCTACTTCGTCGCCGCCTATTTCCGCGCCTGGCGCTGGAAGTACCTCCTGCGCCCGCTGGGCGAGATGCGCGTCTCGGCCCTGTTCCCGATCGTCATCATTGGCTTCATGGCCAACAACCTCATTCCCGCCCGCGCCGGCGAGTTCGTTCGGGCCTATGTCGTCGGCGAGCGCCACAAGGTCAGCAAGATGGCCGCTTTGGGCACCATCGCCGTCGACCGCGTGTTCGACGGCATCACGCTGCTGCCGTTCCTGCTCATCGTCGGCGCCGTCGCCGGCGTTAACGCCGAGCTGCGCACTATCGCCATCTGGATGACGGTGCTGTTCGGCGCCGGCCTGGTCCTTTTGGTCGTCCTCGCCCTTTCCGAAGGCATCAGCCGCCGCCTCGTCGCCCTCGCGCTGCGATTCGTCCCGGCCCGGCTCAAGCCGCAGGTGCAGGCGCTGGCGGAGTCGTTCCTGACCGGACTCCACTCCTTCCGCAGCCCGACGGACATGTTCCTCGCTTCGGCGACGTCCGTCGTTTCCTGGCTGCTGGAGGCGACGATGTACTACATGATAGGCCTGGCGTTCGGCCTCGACCTCGGCTTCGAGGTCTACCTGCTCATTTGCGCCGGCGCCAACCTGGCGATAGCCGTGATCGCGACGCAGGGCGGGGTCGGCCCGTTCGAGTTCGTGACGCAGCAGACGGCTATCTACTTCGGCGTCGAGAGCGGCCTCGCCTCCGCCTACGCCGTGGCACTGCACGCCCTGCTGTTGATACCGGTTATCGCCGTCGGCCTGTACTTCCTCTGGTCGATCAACCTGTCGCTCGGCGAGGTCCTGCGCGGCCGCGCGAAGGCCGGCGCGACGGAAGCGATGGTGGAAGAATGAGGTATGGCATCGTCGGCGGCGGCATCGCGGG
>JBGQNJ010000291.1:0-2474 GCA_041501065.1 Dehalococcoidia bacterium | reverse complement strand
GGTGGCCTCTCCGGCTGTACTTTCGAGGAGGCGCAGTCGTGGCGGAAGATCGCGCCGGACGCCACCATGGTGACGGTTAATGTCGAAGCCACCGTCGCCCTCCCGCTAATCGTCAGCGCCCTCGCCGAGGGCAGCGCGGACGTCATTAAGAAGCGCCGGCCGCCCGCCATCAGCTTCGACGGCATGCTTGGCGCCTGGCGACCGAGCTAGGAGCACTATGAACAAGGAACACTTCTATCCCCCGTTCGGCTTCCTGGCCCCCGAGCCGCATCTCACGGCCTACGAATCGTCGCGCGTCGTCATCCTGCCCATCCCCTACGACGCGACGACGACAGCCCGCGCCGGCGCCCGCGAAGGGCCGAGCGCAATCATCCACGCCTCGCAGGACCTGGAATCATACGACCTCACCCTCGGCTTCGACACCTCCCACCACGGCATCCACACCCTGCCCGACCTCGCGCCGCAGAGCGACAGCCCGGCGGCCATGGTCGACAGGATCGAGAACGCCGTCAGCAGTCTCCTTGACGACGGCAAGTTCGTCGTGACCCTCGGCGGCGAGCATACCGTCTCCGTCGGCGCCGTCCGCGCTCACCTTCGCCGCTATCCTGACCTGTCGGTGCTCGCCATCGACGCCCACGCCGACGTTCGCGATGAATACCTCGACTCGCGCTACAACCACGCCTGCCCGCTCCGACGCATCGCCGAAGCGTGCCCGATCGTTCAGGTGGGAATGCGCAGCGCCAGCCCTGACCAGCTCGAGTTCATCCGCGAGCGCGGCCTCACCTTCCTCACTCCCGCGGCCTATCGCGCCCTGCCCGGCGGCCCGGCGGATGTCGTGCAGAAGCTGTCGCCGAACGTGTACGTGGACATCGACCTCGACGGCATCGACCCATCGCAAATGGCGGCGGTGGGCACGCCGGAGCCCGGCGGTCTCTTCTGGGATGAAGTGATCGAGCTTCTGATTGCGCTCGCCGAGGGGAAGCGGATCGTCGGCTTCGACCTGGTGGAACTGGCCCCTGGCTACGGGCCGCCGGCCTGCGCGACCCTTGCAGCACGCCTGGTGCAGCGGCTGGTCGGCCTGGCGCTCGGCGCGCCGCCTTCTTCATAGCTCGGGCGTCTCGCCCGACAAACAAGAAGGCGGGCAACAAGCCCGCCCTACGGTTTTTGTCTTGTGCCTTCGCAGTCTACTCCCTGACGCTTCGCTCCCTCAGTTCGCGCAACTGCTCCAGGTGCGATTCCGCATGCTCCAGGGCGATTGAGCAGGCTTCCGCGATCGTTACCGACCCTTCCGACCAGTGCCGCCCCACGCTCTCCCAGCCTTCAGCGCTCAGCCGCGAAAGCGTCTCGACGGTCTCGCGCCGGACGCGCCGAAACTCGCTCATCGTCTTTTCGATTGGCGCTTCCTGGTAGCCGCCTTCGCGCACGCCGGCCACCGGGTCGAAGCGCTTCAAGTAGGGGTCCGTTTGCGTCGTCATCAGCGAGATGCGCTCCTGCCAGGTGCGCGCGTCCTCGACCAGATGGCCGCAGACCTCCTTGATCGACCACTCGCCTTCAGCGGGTCGCCGGCGTAGCGTTTCTTCGTCAAGGCCCGCAATCAGTTCGGCAACCCTGTCGGGGACCCCCGCTAGCCTTTCGACGAGGTCTTCATGCTCGCCCATCGTCATCGCTCCATGACGCCCAGGCGCTCCAGGAGCCCCTCCAGTTCTTCGTCGCTGTAGAAGTGGATCGTTATCCTGCCGCCGCGGCGCCCCTTCACCACGCTGACGCGCGTCCCCAGCGCCACGCGAAGCCGCTCCTCCAGCGCCTCCAGCTCCGCGTTGCGCGCCGCCTGCCTGCGCCCGCGACGCTTCTGCCCCTCCAGCGGCCAGCTTCGCACCAGCTCCTCTGTCTGCCGCACCGACAAGCCTTTCTGCACGACCCGTTCCCAGGCCTGCCGCCGGTTCTCTTCCGGTAGACTGAGCATGGCGCGGGCATGCCCTTCGCTGATCTCGTTCCGGGCCAGGCTTCCACGCAGGTCATCGTTCAAGTTGAGCAAACGCAGCGCATTCGCCACCGCGGAGCGACTCCGCCCGACCCGCGACGATAGCTCCGACTGGCTGAGCCCGAACTCGTCCACCAGCCGCCGGTACGCCTGCGCCTCCTCCAGCGCGTTCAGGTCCTGGCGCATCAGGTTCTCCACCAGCGCCAGCTCCAGCCCCTCGCGCGGCGTTGTCTCCTTGACGACGACCGGCACCTGCGTCAGGCCTGCCAGTTTCGCCGCCTCCAGACGTCGCTCGCCAGCGATGACCCGATACGTCGGTGCGCCGCCGCCTTCCGGGTCCATCCGGCTGACGAGCAGCGGCTGCAGCACCCCGTGCTGACGGATGCTCTCCGCCAGCTCTTCCAGCGCCGCCGCCTCGATGCCGAACCGCGGCTGATACGGGTTCGATACGATGAGGTCGACGTCGACCGATTCTCGAAGCGGCGCCGGCCCG
>JBGQNJ010000290.1:0-2490 GCA_041501065.1 Dehalococcoidia bacterium | reverse complement strand
GAACCGGCGACCTGCCCCAGCGGCCACGAGGGCGCCGAGCGTGTCATATCCGTCTTCTCCGCCCTGACGAAGAGCGCCGACGGCCAAGTATCGTCGGTAGCGAGCAGTTGCGGTAGTTGCACGACGGGCGACTGCGGGAGCTGCGGTATCGCATAGGCCAGGGCTGCCATTCCCGCGACGTGTTCAACGCCGAGGCTAGAAAGCCTGGGCTACGTTTTCGGGCGAAAGTTAGTGGGCGCCCTGCTGGCTCGGCAGGAGAGCGTGCCTGGCGGCGCGCCGGCTGATCGTCAGGTGCACGGTCGAGGCCACGGAGATCAGGGCTGCCTCGGCGAGAGTCAGCATCCCCAGGAACATCGTCACGTCGAACCAGAATCCCTCCGGGAACATCTGGATCAGGTGGTCCGTCGCGGGGTCGAGCAGCCAGAGATTGTTGCTGAAGGCGATGTGATGGAACTGCTCGAATGCCTGATCGAAGCCGCTGAGCGCGACCAGCCCCAGCGAGACGATGATCCCCATCGTCAGCAGGCCGCCGCTCAGGGCGTGTATCGCGAGCTTGTTCAGCGGCCGCTCACGCGCCCAGACAAAGACGCCGACCACGTAGGCCATGATGTAGACGAGGGCGATCTCCTGCAGGTGATTTACGAAATGGAAGACCGTTTTCACGTCCTTGAGGTGGAGCGTCTCCCGCTCGTTGAACAGCGAGATCTCGCGGTCTCCCTGCTGGACGTGGATCGATACCAGCTTCGCGTCGTTGTTGAAGTAGTCGCGAAGCTCCTTGCTCCCCCGTACCAGCTCGTTGCGTGCGATGCCGGTGCGCGCCGGCGCATTGTACTGGTCGATCGAATAGGTGTATACGCGCTCCTCGTTGGCCAGGAAGCGCACGTTTGTCCCAATCAGTGCCACAGGGATAGCCAGTATGAAGAGCGCCGTCGCCAGGGCACGGACGACCACCAAGCCACACCTTCCTCACCTGTGAACGCCCCGCCCGACACAAGTTGTCTACCGGTAATACTAGGTACGCACTTTAACCTTGTCAACCCTTTTCACCGCCATTTATAATCGAACACACCGCCTGCCCTGGAGGCCCAATGACTGACCTGCAGAAACCGCCCGAGCCAGCCCCGCGTTCCTTCGACGGACTGCGCGAGATCGTCCGCCGGCTGCGCGCTCCCGACGGCTGCCCCTGGGACCGCGCCCAGACCCACGAGAGCCTTCGCCGCTACCTGCTGGAGGAGACGTATGAGGCGCTGGAAGCCCTCGACGGCGGCAGTCCGGCCAAGCTGCGTGAAGAACTGGGCGACGTCCTCCTCCAGATACTGCTCCACGCCCAGATCGCCTCAGAAAGCGGCGAGTTCACCGTCGACGACGTCATCGAGGGCATCGCCACGAAGCTGCTGCGTCGCCACCCGCACGTCTTCGGCGAGACGAAGGTCGATACGGCGGAGGAGGTCGTCCTCAAATGGGAGGCGATCAAGAGCGAGGAGCGCGGCGGCGAGTCGCTGCTGGCGGACGTGCCACAGGCGCTGCCCGCCCTCGCCTACAGTCAGGCCCTACAAGAGCGCGCCGCTGCCGCCGGCTTCGAGTGGCCGCGCGTCGAAGACGTGCTCGACAAGCTGGCGGAGGAGGCGCGCGAGCTCGCCGACGCGCAGACGCTCGACGAGAAGCGCGAAGAGCTTGGCGACACGCTCTTCGTGCTCGTGAGCCTGGCGCGCAAGCTGGGGCTGGACGCCGAGGAGTCGCTGCGGCTGGCGTCGCGTCGCTTCCGGCGTCGCTTCGACGCCCTTCAGGAGCTGGCGGCGGAGCGAGACCTCCGCATCGCCGATCTCCCCATCGACGCCCTCGAATCCCTCTGGCGTGAGACGAAGCCGAGCCCCGCTCCTTGACGCTTTCGTCAGCAAATGTAGGGGAGTGGCTTTAGCCCTCCCGATTCTTCCGCTGCCACGCGGGAGGACTTCAGTCCTCCCCTACATCCCATCTTGACGGGCATTGACTGGTCATTGACGGGTTCGAATCACGGCTGCCATACTGAAACCGAGGAGGCGGCAGCCATGACTGCGCAACCGCCGTTCGAGACCTTCGACCACACCGCCGACGTCGGCATCATCGCCCGCGGCGGCAGCCTCGGCGAGGCGCTCGCCAACGCCGCCCGGGCCATGTTCTCGCTGATGGTCGACCTCGACCGCGTGGAGCCGCGCGAAGAGCGCCGCATCGAGGTGGAGGCGGAAGACGTCGAAGGGCTGCTCGTCAACTGGCTGGCGGAGCTGCTCTACGTCAGCGAGGTCGATAACCTCGTCTTCAGCCGCGTCGACATGCTGGAGGTGAGCGATACCCGCGTCGTCGCCCGCGCCGCCGGCGAGCCGCTCGACCTCGACCGCCACGACCCGAAGCTGATGATCAAGGCGGTCACCTGCCATATGCTGGAGGTCGCGCGCGAGGACGGCGGCTACCGCGTGCGCGTCATCCTCGACATCTAGGAGCCTGTCCGAGAAT
>JBGQNJ010000289.1:0-2494 GCA_041501065.1 Dehalococcoidia bacterium | reverse complement strand
GCTGTACTGGAGCGCGGAGGGCCTGCCGATAGGCAGCCACTTCATTGGGCGTTTCGGCGACGAGGCGACGCTGTTCCGTCTGGCGGCGCAACTGGAGCAAGCGCGGCCGTGGGCAGCCCGCCGTCCGCCGGTCTGGGCGGGCTAGGCATCGTTCAAGAGTTCGGGAGCAGGCATGAAGAGGACGCGTATCTGTGAGCTTCTGGGCATCGAGTACCCAATCATCCAGGGCGGCATGGCCTGGATATCCAACGGCGAGCTGGCCGCGGCCGTCTCCGAGGCGGGCGGCCTGGGCACCATCGGGCGCACGGCGGGCTGGGACGGCCAGGGCGACTGGGCGGACAACCTGCGCAGGCAAATTCGCATCGCCAGGGAGCGGACGAACAAGCCCTTCTCCGTGAACGTCGTCGTCCTCGACCCCCGCTCGCGCGACATCGCCGAGCTCCTCGTCGAGGAGAAGGTGACCGTGGTGACGACATCGGCCGGCAACCCGGCGATGCTGACGCTTTATCTGAAAGAACACGGCCTGAAGGTGATGCACGTCGTCGCGTCCTGCCGCCATGCGCGCGGCGCAGAGAAAGCGGGCGTCGACGCCGTGGTCGCGGAGGGCTATGAGGCCGGCGGCCACAACGGCGTCGACGAGCTGCCGACCTTCGTGCTCGTGCCGCAGGTGGTCGACGCC
The DNA here is from genome assembly GCA_041501065.1 of Dehalococcoidia bacterium. Lineage (GTDB taxonomy): Bacteria > Chloroflexota > Dehalococcoidia > DSTF01 > JALHUB01 > JALHUB01. The sequence goes on along the minus strand of JBGQNJ010000289.1, from coordinate 1,815 downwards.
GTCGGAGTGCCGGTCGTCGCGGCGGGCGGCATTGCCGACGCACGCGGCTTCGTGGCGGCGATGGCGCTGGGCGCGGAGGGTGTGCAGATCGGCACGCGCTTCATCGCGACGGCCGAGTGCTGCGCCCATCCGGCGTTCAAGCAGGCCGTCCTCGACGCGCTGGACACGAGCACTGTGATAACGGGTCGTACGATAGGCCCGACGCGCGGCATCAAGAATGCCTTCACCGAGAAGCTGACGGAGATGGAATACTCCGGCCTGTCGCCGGAGAAGCTGGAGGAGTTTATCGGCATGGGGCGCTCTCCCACCGGCCAGCTCAAAGGCGACCTGGAGAATGGCGAGCTGTATTGTGGCGCCATCGCCGGCATGGTGCGGGAGATCGTGAGCGCGGGCGAGGTGGTGCGCGGCATCGTCGAGGGCGCTGAAGCGGTGCTGAGGAGTCTGCGCTAGCGCGACGATTTCGCTGGATATCGCAGAAGATGGAGTGAGGGGGTCGCCGTTGGCGATCCCCTCACAGTGTGGAGGAAAACGGATGGGGCTAGCGCTGGGTCTGCGTCTTTCGGGAGGCGAAGAACAGCACCCAGGCGAGGGCCATGGCGCCGAGGCTGATGCCGGCCAGCAGGACCACGCCTCCACCGACGTCGTTCATGATGCCGCCGTTATCGCCGGCCGGGGGCAGGTTGCCGGGCTGAGGCTGTGCCGTCGGCGGCGTGTCCGTCGGGGCAGTCGTCGGCTCGTCGCTGGGGGTAGCGGTCGGCTGGTCGGTTGGCGTCGCGGTGGGCTCGTCGGTGGGGGTTGCGGTCGGCTCGTCGGTCGGCGTGGCCGTCGGGTCGACGATTATGGACTCCTCCTCATCGTCTGCGTCGTCTGCATCGTCGGCGGCGCTGTCGTCGAAGCCGCAGGTGTCGGTGAGGACGCACGGGTCGATGGGGTAGAGGAGGTCGCAGGTGCCGGTCATCTCACAGAGCGATGGCAGGTCGAGCTCGGGTCCGGGGTCGAGAGGCGGGTCGAACGGGATGTGCGGGATGACCTCGTCCTCGAAGGGCGGGGGAGGGGCTGCCAGAGCGGAGCCGGCGCTCAGGGCGAAGAACGCCGCGCTTGCCAGAGCGATGAGACCGGTGACTTTGACTAGGCTTTTCATTTTGGCTCTCCTTCTTGTTTTTCTCTCTTGCTGTCACCGGTATGACAGGCGGCGCGGGGAATTCTTACAGAGATCTGGGCCGCTTGCGGAACACTCGCGAAACTGTTCGCGGAAGAGTCCGCCCAGGCCGCGGCTGGGAGTTGAGCGTCGAGACTGAGAAGTCCCGGCTGGTGAGGTTCTTGGTGGCCTCGGGTCAGAAGAGGGGCGGAATGGTCGGGCCGGGCGTGCGGGTGGGGCGGGGAGTGTCTGTGGGGAACCGCGTCCTGGCCGGCTCAGGCGTCAGCGTGGGCCGAGACCTCTCGGTCGGCTGGACCGATGGACCCGTGGTCGGCCTTCTTGTCGGCGTCGTTGCGACGGGCATCGGCGTTGCCGACGGGACCGCGAAGGTTGCGGCGGCCGAGGGCGTCGTCGTGGCCGTTTTGACGACCGTCGCCGACGGCTTCTTTGTGGGGATGCGCGTAGAAGTGGCGCGCCTCGTCGCCGTCGCTGTCCTTTCGGCCGGACCGACCGTATTGTTGCCGGGAAGCGAAAGCGACGACATTACGAGGAACAGCGGCACGAGCCCGACAACCAGCACGGCGCCCAGCACCAGCGCGAAACGGCGCCCACCCCACGGCGATGCCGACAGGCCGCCCTCGCGGATGCCGCCGCCCCGGCCCGTGGGCTCGGTCTTC
>JBGQNJ010000288.1:0-2507 GCA_041501065.1 Dehalococcoidia bacterium | reverse complement strand
CTGGGACTCCTGCCTGAGCCGGTCATTTTTCCCGTGCACCCGCGCACCCGCAAAGCGATGCTCGACGCCGGCCTGGCGCCGTCCGCCAACGTCCGCCTCCTCGAACCCCTCGGCTACCGCGACATGCTCTTGTTGGAGAGCAACGCCCGCTGCGTGCTCACCGATTCCGGCGGCGTCCAGAAAGAGGCCTTTTTCTTCGGCGTTCCCTGCGTTACTCTGAGGGACGAGACGGAGTGGCCCGAGACTGTCGATTGCGGCTGGAACGTCCTTGCCGGCTGCGATGTCGAGCGTATCGTCGCTGCCGCGAACCGTCCGCTGCCGCAGGGAGACCGCCCTCTTCTATTCGGCGACGGGCATGCGGCGGAGAAGATCGTGGAGGTCCTCGAAAGCAATGATCCATCCCACGGCTGACGTATCGCCGGATGCCAGGATCGGCACCGGGACACGCATCTGGAGCGGCGTCCAGGTCCGTGAGGGCGCCGTCGTCGGCAGCGACTGCAACATCGGCAAGGACGTCTACATCGACAAGGGCGTCGTCATCGGCGACAAGGTGAAGATCCAGAATCGCGCCTCCCTCTACCGCGGCCTCACCGTCGAGGACGGCGTCTTCATCGGCCCTCACGTCGCCTTCACCAACGACCGCTACCCGCGCACCATCACGCCTGACGGTCGCGTCCAGACCGACGACGATTGGCAGGTGGGGGCGACGCTTGTGCGGCACGGCGCGTCCATAGGCGCCGGCTCCGTCGTCGTCTCCGGCGTCACGATCGGCCGCTGGGCGATGGTCGGCGCTGGCTCCGTCGTCACCCGCGACGTGCCCGACCAGGCGCTCGTGAAGGGGAACCCGGCGCGCGTCACGGGCTATGTCTGCGAGTGCGGCAAGCCTCTCGACCCTGACGCGTCGGGCTCCGACAGGTGGCGCTGCCCGGCCTGCGACGCCGTCTACGACCTTCCGGCCGGCAGAATCGAGCGAACATGATCCCCATCGCCAGGCCGCTTATCGGCGACGAGGAGGAGGCCGCCGTCCTGGCCGCCCTCTACTCCGACCGTCTTGCCCAGGGGCAACGCGTCCGCGAGCTTGAGGAGCGCTTCGCCTCGTTCTGCGGCACGCGGGAGGCTGTCGCCGTCTCGTCGGGCACGGCCGCGCTCATGACGGCCCTCGCGGTTCACGGCCTCGGCCCCGGCGACGAGGTGATAACCACGCCCTTCACCTTCGCCGCCACCGCGAACGCCGTCCTCTTCACCGGCGCCCGTCCCGTCTTCGTCGACGTGCGCGGTGACGACTTCGACATCGACCCGTCGCTCATCGAGGCGAAGATAACGCCGAATACGCGGGCCATCCTGCCGGTGCACCTCTACGGCCAGACCTGCGACATGGAAGCGATAATGTCGATTGCCCGCAAGCACGGCCTCTTCGTCGTCGAGGACGCGGCGCAGGCGCACGGCGCGAGGGTCGACGGCAAGGTGGCCGGCAGCTTCGGCACGGGCTGTTTCTCCTTCTACGCCACGAAGAACATGACCACCGGCGAAGGCGGCATGATCACGACCGGCGACCCCGCCATAGCCGAGAAGGCGCGACGCTTCCGCAGCCACGGCGAATCGTCCCGCTACGTCTCCGAGAGCCTGGGCTACAACTTCCGCATGACCGAGATCCTGGCCGCCATCGGCCTGGCGCAGCTTCGCGTGCTCCCCGGGCGCAACGAGCAGCGACGCGCCAACGCCGCCTATCTGACGGAGCACCTTGGGGGTGTCATCACGCCGAAGGAGATGCCCGGCCGCTATCACGTCTATCATCAGTACACCGTCCGCGTGCCCTCGCCGGACGGCACCTCAACGGCACGCGACGCCCTGGCGGCGAAACTGACCGAAGCCGGCATCCAGACTAAAGTCTTCTACCCCGTACCGGTCTATCGCCAGCCGCTCTACCTCGACCTCGGCTATCGTGACCGCCTTTCCGTCGCCGAGCAGCTCAGCCGCGAGGTCCTCTCGCTGCCCGTGCATCCGGCGCTCAGGCCCGACGACCTCAACACAATCGTCGGCGCGGTCAACGAGGCGATGGAGCAGGGAGGCGCGTCGTGACGGGCGACAAGAGGACGCTTCGGGCGGCCGTCGTCGGGCTCGGCTCGATGGGGCTGAACCACGCCCGCGTCTATGGCGAGATCGAGGGCGTCGACCTCATTGCCGTCGCCGACATATCGCCGGATCGCCAGAAGCTCGCCGCGCACGGCAATCCCACCCTCTACGACGACTACAACCGCATGCTGGCCGACAAGCGCCTGGACCTCGTCTCGGTCTGCGTGCCGACGCTCCTGCACCGCGACGTCGCGCTCGCCGCCATCCAAAGAGGTGTCGCGCTTCTCGTCGAGAAGCCGATCGCGGCGACGTACACTGAAGGACAGGCGATTGCGAAGGCGGCGCAGCAAGCCGCCGTCCCGCTCATGGTCGGCCACGTCGAGCGCTTCAATCCCGCCGTTCTCGAAGTGAAGCGCCGCCTCGCGGCCGGCGAG
>JBGQNJ010000287.1:0-2512 GCA_041501065.1 Dehalococcoidia bacterium | reverse complement strand
GTCCATGCCCTCATCCTGGAGGGCGTAGGCGCGCAGCTTGTTGTGCAGGCCGATTCCGCGGCCCTCCTGCCGCATGTAGAGCAGCACGCCGCGACCCTCTTCGCCGATGCGCTGCAATGCCTGGCCGACCTGCTCGCCGCAGTCGCAGCGGAGGCTTCCGAAGACGTCGCCGGTGACGCACTGACTGTGTACGCGCACGAGCACCGGCTCCGGCGTCGTGATGTCGCCCATCACCAGCGCCAGGTGCTCGTCGGGGTCGATTATGCTCTTGTAGGCGACCGCCTGGAAGTGGCCGTAGGGCGTCGGCAGGACCGTCTCCGTCACGCGCTCGATGAGCCGGTCCTTGCGAAGCCTATAGCTTATGAGCTCGTCGACGCTGATGATCTTGAGGTTGTGGCGCGAAGCGAAGCGCTTGAGGTCGGGGAGACGCGCCATCGTGCCGTCCGCGCGCATAATCTCGCAGCAAACGCCCGCCGGACGGAGTCCCGCCAGCCGGCAGAGGTCGACCGTCGCTTCCGTCTGGCCGGCGCGAACGAGGACGCCGCCCTCACGCGCCCGCAGCGGGAACGTGTGGCCGGGCATTACCAGGTCCTCGGGGCGGGCGTCCGGGTCAACCAGCACCCGCACTGTGCATGCACGGTCTGCCGCCGATATGCCCGTCGTGATGCCTCGCCGCGCCTCAACGGACACGGTAAAACCCGTGCCGAAGTGGGAGTCGTTGCGACCCACCATGAGAGGGATCCGCAGCTCGTCGAGGCGTTCGGCGCTCATCGCGACGCAGATGAGGCCGCGGCCGTAGCGGGCCATGAAGTTGATGGCGTCGGCGTCGACGAACTGAGCGGGCAGCGTAAGGTCGCCCTCATTCTCGCGACCCTCGTCGTCGACGATGATCACGAAGCGCCCTTGCTGGTAATCTTCGATGGCCTCTTCGATTGTGGATAACCCTTTCGGGGTCTTCTTGCCCACTTCACTCTCCGTTACTGCTGACGCGCGGTCAGCAACTGCTCCACGTACCGCGCGATAATATCCGTCTCCAAGTTTACCGCATCGCCGGCTTTTCGGCGAGCAAGGTTCGTGTTCGCCTGTGTGTAGGCGACCAGCGACACCACGAACGACGACTCGTCCCGCTCAACGACGGTCAGGCTAACACCATCGACGGCAATCGGCCCCTTGACGACGACGTAGCGCATCAGCTCCGGCGGCGCGGCGTATCGCGCGAGGATCGCGTCGGCTTCCGGCGTCAGCGACAGCAGTTGCCCCCGGCCTTCGACGACGCCGCGCACGAGGTGGCCGCTCAGGCGGCTGGCGAGCGTCAGCGACCGCTCCAGGTTGACGGCGTCGCCCTTCGAGAGCGTCTCCAGGTTGCTGCGACGGTAGGTCTCCGGCATGACGTTGAAGGTGAAGGTCTCCTCGTTCATGTGGGCGACGGTGAGGTCAACGCCGTTGATGGCGATACTATCGCCGAGGTTGGTGCCCCAGAGGGTGCGTCGCGCCTCGATAACGAGCCTGCCGCCGCCGCTCTCTCTGACAACGCCCACTTCTTCGATGATGCCTGTGAACATAGCGGGCCTCTTCCCCGAGATCCGATTATAGCGTCTCTTGCCAGGCATGCGGCGGGTAGCCCGTCACCAGCGTGTCCTCGCCGAGGCGCTCCACGACGATGTCCCGCAGCCGCAGCGCCTCCGCCATCCTCTCGACGCCACGACCCGCGACCGCCGCCGGCGCGTCCCGACCGCCGATTACCAGCGGCGCGACGACGGCATGCACCTTGTCGACGAGGCCGCGGTCGAAGAACGACCCCAGCAGCTCGCCGCCGCCCTCGACGAGCAGGCTCAGCGTCTGTCCCTCGCCGAGGACCCGCAGCAGCGCCGCCACGTCAACGCGGCCTTCGACGTCGGGCAGGACAAGAACCTCAGCGCCGGCCTCCGTCATCTGCTTGCGCCAGACGGCGCTCGACGCCTCGGTCGTCGCCAGCAGCGCCCGTCCGGGGCCATCGAGGACGCGCGCGGTGACCGGCATCCGCCCGCGGCTGTCGGCGACGATGCGCAGCGGCTGCCGGGCGGCATCGACGCCACCGGGTCGCGCCGTAAGCTGCGGGTCGTCGACCAGTATCGTGCGTACGCCCACCATGATCGCGTCGAGCTTCGTTCGAAGCTGGTGGCTCCACTCGCGCGTCTCGGGGCCGCTCACCCAGCGGGAGTCGCCGCTCGTGGCCGCGATCTTGCCGTCGAGGCTCATGGCCCACTTCGCGATGACGAACGGCAGGCCGGTGAGACGCTGCTTGATGTAGGCCTCGTTGATGCGCCGCGCCTCCGCTTCGCCCTCGCCGGCGTGGACTTCGATGCCCGCCTCTCGCAGCTCACGCGCCGCTTGCCCGCGGCCATGCGGGTCGGGGTCTTCGTGCGAGAAGCGCACCTCGCGGATGCCGGCGTCGACGATCGCCTTCGTGCAGGGCGGCGTGCGACCGAAGTGGCGGCAGGGCTCCAGCGTGACGTAGAGGGTCGCTCCGCGC
>JBGQNJ010000286.1:0-2539 GCA_041501065.1 Dehalococcoidia bacterium | reverse complement strand
GTCGGCGAGCTATCCCTCGACAATCCGAAAGTGCCCGAGTTCGTCCTCTTCGACGCTCAGGGCAACGTGCGACCGGAGATGGCGGACGTCATTCCGGACCGGCAGCACTCGCTGATGGTGGTGCGGCTGGGCGGCAACATGTCGATGGACGAGCAGGCGAAGGCCGCCGGAGACGTCTCCAAGCTGATCCGCTCTCACGACTTCGAGGGCATGAAGGTATTGCCCAGCGGGCCGGCCATCCTCATCGAAGAGATCAACAACAGCATGCGGACGAACCTGATCAAGACGGCGGCGCTGGCGACGCTGCTGATGGTGGTCGTCCTTGCGCTCCTGTTCCGGGCGCCGTGGCGGCTCCTCTCGCTGCCGGTCATGCTTGCGGGCTGCATCTGCGCTTTCGGCCTCATGGGGTTTCTCTCACTGCCGCTGACGATGGTGACGATCTCCGGCCTGCCGATCCTCATCGGCCTCGGCGTCGATTTCGCCATCCAGTTCCACAGCCGCTTCGACGAGGAGATGCAGAAGGGCGTGAGCGCGGCTCAAGCTCTCCGAGAATCATTGCCGCGGATCGGCACCGCAATCGGCATCGCCGTGCTGGCGGCGTCGGCGGGCTTCATGGTGCTGCACATATCGCGCGTGCCGATGGTCCGCGATTTCGGGTCGATGCTCACCGTCGGCACGATAATCCTCTTCCTGGCGGGCATCCTGCTGCTCCACGCGCTCCTCTACGCGAAACACCGAAATCGACCGGAGGTGACGCGCGTCCCATCGCAGGCCACGCGTTTCCAGGTGGAGAGCGTGGTGCGCTCGATCACGACCAACACTGTCGGGCGCGTCATGCCCGTGCTGGCGGTCGGCCTGTTTGTCGTCCTGCTGGGCGTCTTCCTCGACCAGCGCATCCCTCTCCAGGCGGAGCCGGAACGGTTCATCCCGCAGGATAGCCAGGTGCTGAAGGACCTCTACTACATCCGTGACACTGCGGGCTCGACCAGCGAGCTAGGCCTCATGGTGCAGGCCGACAACGTGCTTCGGCCCGATATCCTGGCCTGGATGCAGGACTTCCAGAAGAAGCAGACGGCAGCGCATTCGCAGTTGCAGCGGGCCAACAGCCTGGCGACACTGCTGACCGCGGCCAACAACGGCGTCATGTCCTCCCCCGATCAGGCGCAGCGCCTGCTGGAGGTCGTTCCGCAGGGCATCCTGAGATCGATGCTGAGCGCCGACCACACGCGAGCCAGCGTAATCTTCAGTGTTGGCGAGATGTCACTGGTCGAGCGCCGCGAAGTCGTGAGCCAGATCGCCGTCGACGCGAACGCGCCGCCCGGTGTAACGCTGATGGCCGGCGGCCTCTCGGTCATTGGCGCGGAGACGACGAACGCGCTGTCGCAGAACCGGGGCCTTATGACCATCGCTGCGCTGGGGGCCATCTGCCTTGGCCTGTTCGCCATTTATCGCAACCCGGCGAAGGCCGTCCTGCCGCTCCTGCCTATCGTGCTGGCGCTGAGCGCGTCGTCGGTTGTCCTGTACGTGCTCGGTATCGAGCTGAACCCGCTGACGTCAGTCTCGGGGCCGCTGATCATCGCCATGGGTACGGAGTTCACGGTGCTGCTGATGTCGCGTTATTTCGAGGAGCGGGAGAAGGGCATGCCGCCGCGCGTGGCGATGGACGTCGCCTCGCTGCGCATAGGGCGGGCGATTGCCGCGTCCGGGCTGACGGTTATCGGCGGCTTTCTGGCGCTGGTCTTCTCGAACTTCCCCCTCATCGCGAGCTTCGGCGAAGTGACCGTGCTGGACATGGCGCTCTGCCTGCTGGCGACGCTCGTCGTCCTGCCGCCGCTCCTCGTCTGGCTCGACGAGGAGACCGGGCTAGTAGCGGTGAGGCAGCAGTTCCGGCCCGTGGAATAGCGTGCCTTGTCCCTCGTAGGGGCACACGCCGTCGGGTGTGTACCCTGTTAGCTCAGAGGGCTTCGAGGCCGTGGCGCTCCAGCAGCGCGCTGTCGGCCAGTATCTCCGATGTAGGGCCATCCGCGGCGACGCGCCCGCTGTCCATGACGATCATGCGTGGAAACAGGTCACGCGCCAGGTAGAGGTCGTGCGTCGCGGCGATGATCGTCTGCGGCAGCGTGTGTAGCAGCTCCATGAAGCGACGGCGCGCCCGCGGGTCGAGCCCCATCGTCGGCTCGTCGACCGCAAGCACCGCCGGCTCCATCGCCAGCACGGTCGCGATCGCCACGCGCTTGCGCTCGCCGAGGCTCAGGCGGTGTGGCATCCGCTTCGCATAGCCGGCCATGCCGACCTGTGCCAGCGCGTGTTCGACGCGGCAGCGCACTTCGTTTTCCGGCAGGCCCATGTAGATAGGGCCGAAGGCGACGTCTTCGAACACCGTCGGCGAGAATAGCTGGTCGTCCGGGTTCTGGAACACGAGCCCCGCGAGCCGCCGCACCTCCGAAAGGTGGCCGTCGAGCAGGGGATGCCCCATGATGCGCACGTCGCCCTTGCCCTTGAGCACGCCGTTCAGATGGAGCAGGAGCGTCGACTTCCC
>JBGQNJ010000285.1:0-2540 GCA_041501065.1 Dehalococcoidia bacterium | reverse complement strand
CTCAATCTGACCGTCCCCGTCCTGCAGCAGGTAGGAGCGGCTGCCGTGAAGCACTCCCGGACGTCCTCGCCCGAGGCTTGCCGCGTGGAGATGCGTGTCCAGTCCTCGTCCGGCCGCCTCGACTCCGACGAAGCTGACGGCGGCATCGGCGTAGAAGGGGTGAAAGAAGCCGATGGCGTTGCTGCCGCCGCCGACGCAGGCGACGAGGTAGTCGGGGAGGCACCCGAGCTGCTCCAGGGCCTGCGCCCGCGTCTCCACGCCGATGACCGACTGCGCCTCGCGCACGATCAGCGGATACGGGTGCGGCCCGACGGCGCTGCCGAGCAGGTAGTAGGTGCTGCCGGCGTTGGCCACCCAGTCGCGCATGGCCTCGTTGATGGCGTCCTTGAGCGTCCGGCTGCCGCTTTCGACGACGCGCACTTCCGCGCCGAGCAGTCGCATGCGGAAGACGTTCAGCATCTGGCGGCGCACGTCCTCTTCGCCCATGTAGACGACGCACTCCAGTCCGAGCATAGCGCAGACCGTCGCCGTCGCCACGCCGTGCTGGCCGGCGCCGGTCTCGGCGATGACGCGCGTCTTCCCCATGCGCTGGCAAAGCAGTCCCTGCGCCAGGGCGTTGTTTATCTTGTGGGCGCCGGTATGGAGAAGGTCCTCACGCTTGAGGTAGATGCGGGCGCCTCCGGAGTGGCGGGTCAGTCCTTCGGCGAAGTACAGGGACGTCGGCCGGCCTGCGTACTGATGGAGCAGGTCGTCGAGGCGAGCGCGGAAGGCGGCGTCATCCCATGCCTCGCGGAAGGCGTCTTCGAGCTCCGCCAGCGGGCCCATCAGCACCTCCGGCACGTACTTGCCGCCGAAATCGCCGAATCGGCCCTGTTCGTCTGGAAAAGATGTCATCGCTCTATGGCCGCTTTCGCAGCCGCCACGAATTCGCGCATCTTCGCCGCGTCTTTGCGGCCCGCCGTCTCGACGCCGCTGCTCACGTCGACACCCCAGGGACGCAGGCGCCGCACCGCCTCGGCGACATTCTCCGGCGTAAGACCGCCCGCCAGGATGACGGGCAGCCGCGACGCGACCGCCGCCAGCGCGTCCCAGTCGCCGCGCATACCGCGACCACGGCTGGAGTCGAGGAGGCAGATCGTCAATGGCGGCGCGTCGAAGGCGATAGTCGCGCTCTCCGCAGTTTCGACGGCCCTTATTAGGGGCAGTTGCCTCGGCAGGGCGTCGAGCGGAGCGTCGCCGTGTAGCTGCACGACGTCGATTACCGCCCGCTCCGATATCGATTCCACTTCGTTTGCACTCTGCGCTTCGAACACGCCGACGAGGAGGGGTCGCTTGGTCGCCAGCAGGCGCTCCCATGGTGCTGGAAGACGGATCGGGGAGCGGGAGGACTGAAGTCCTACCCTACATTGCATCGATGTCGGCGCGTCGTATCCCAGCGCTTCAGCGATTTGGCGCGCCGTCTCCGGCGACACGCGTCGCGGGCTCTCCGCGAAGACCACGCCGATGAAGTCGGCGCCGGCGTCGCGGGCCGCTAGCGCTTCTTCGACCGTCCGGCAGCCGCAGATCTTGACGTATGTCACAGCAGTAGCCCCCGCATCTTGGCCGCCACGTCGCCTGCCCGCACCAGCGCCTCGCCGATGAGGACGGCGTCCGCGCCGCAGTCCGCCATGCGCTCCACGTCGGCGGGCGTGCGCAGGCCGCTCTCTGCCACGACGACGCGGTCGGCGGGGATGAACGGACGCAGCCGCTCCGTCGTCGCCAGGTCGATCTCGAAGGTGTGCAGGTTGCGATTGTTGATGCCGACGATCTCCGCGCCCGCCGCCAGCGCCCGTTCGACCTCATGCTCGTCGTGCGCCTCGATGACGCACTCCATGCCGAGCTCGCTGGCGAGCGAGAGCAGGAAGGCGAGCTGATCACTGGACAGGATGGCGGCAATGAGCAGGATGGCATCGGCGCCGTATGCCTTCGATTCCCAGATGTGGTACGGCTCCAGGAGGAAGTCCTTGCGCAGCAGTGGCGGCGCCGACTCGCCGAGGCTCCTTTGCAGCACCTCTTTCGCCTCCGCCAGGTGCCGGACATCGCCGTGGAAGTGCGATTGCTCCGTTAGCACTGAAATCGCCGCGGCGCCGTTCTCGGCATAGAGCAGGGGGAGATGCACGCGCACCTCATCGTCCATCAGGTGACCTGCGGACGGCGAGGCCATCTTTACTTCTGCGATGATCCGGATGCGTGACGTGGGAGCGCCGACCGGCCCCTCCCGCAGCGCGACGGCGAGGCTGCGCCCCTGCGCCTGTCGCCCTGCCCGCTCCTTCAACGCGGTGAGGGGCATCTCGTCTCGCAGTCGCAGCAGCTCCTCGCGTTTTGCGACGACGATGCGCCGCAGCACTGTCGGCATCTCCTCAGCCTGTGGCATTGCTCACCTCGATGAAACGGTCCAGCTTCTTGATGGCCGCGCCATTGTCGATGGCGTTTGCCGCCATCGCGACGCCATCCGCGAAGTCGCCGGCCAGGCCGCAGGCCAAGAGGCCAGCCGCCGCGTT
>JBGQNJ010000284.1:0-2574 GCA_041501065.1 Dehalococcoidia bacterium | reverse complement strand
CCCTGCACGCCGGAGTACGCGCGTCAGGTCATCGCGCAGGTGCGGCCGTGGCAGCGGGACTTCCGCCGGCGCCTCGGCGTCGACCTGGTGTATCTGGCCGACGAGTTCTACCTTGTTGCGGACGTGCCGCTGCCGGCGTCGTCGCGCTACGACGGCTACCCGCAGTATGAGAACGGCATCGGCATGACGCGGAGCCTGATCGACGACTGGCGACGGCTGCGTCGACGGCTCGTCGCTGGTGACGGCCCCCGTCCGAACCACAAGCGGATGACTCTCGTGTGCGGGACGCTCATCGCGCCGACGTTGTCGCGCCTTGCGTCGGACCTGGCGGGCCTTGCGGGAATCGACGTACGCGTCGTGCCGGTCCAGAACCGCCTCTTCGGGCCCCGCGTGACGGTCTCCGGCCTGCTGGCGGGCGCCGACATCATCGACGCACTGCAGGGCCATGATCTCGGCGACCTCGTGGTTCTGCCGCGCCATGCCCTCGACCACGCCGGCGCCCTCTTCCTCGACGACGCCACGCCCGGCGACGTGAGCGCCGCGCTGGCAACTCCAGTCGCTTTCGCCTCAACAATGAGCGACTTGCTCCGCCCATAGCGTGTGTGGCGACCGCCACGCCTGTAGTACAATAGCCCTGTAGGCGCCATTCCATTCGGGAGAGGGAGGCAGGAAGCCTTGTGTGGCATCATTGGCTACGTTGGCCCGCGCCAGGCGGGACCCCTGTTGCTCGAAGGACTGCGGCGGCTGGAGTACCGCGGCTACGATAGCGCCGGCATCGCCGTCATGAACGGCGGCGGCGTGCCTTCCCTAGTCAAGTCGGTCGGCAAGCTGGAGAGTCTCGCTGCCTGCTTAGACGGCGCCTTCCCGGAGGGCACCGTCGGCATCGGGCACACGCGTTGGGCGACGCACGGCCGCCCCAGCGACACGAACGCCCACCCTCATTGCGATTGCGACAGCAACGTCGTCGTCATCCACAACGGCATCGTCGAGAACTACCTTGCGCTCCGGCAGCGACTGCGCGACGAGGGGCATAGCTTCCGCTCCGACACCGACACCGAGGTCATCCCGCACCTGATCGAGTCGGAGCTGGCGCAGGGGCAGTCGCTGGTGGACGCGGTGCGACGGACCATCGCCCAGATCGACGGCGCCCATGCGTTGCTCGTCATGTCGGCGTGCCAGCCGGACATGGTCGTAGCGGCGCGAGTTGGGAACGCCGGCGGTGTTGTCGTCGGCTACGGCGACGGCGAGATGTTTTTGTCCAGCGACCTGCCCGCTCTCCTGCCACACACCAACCGGATGGTCTTCCTCACGAGCGGCGACGTCGCGGCCGTCACCTCACAGGGCGCCACGTACTGGGCGGCCGACGGCCAGCCCGACCAGCGGACACCGCAGACCATGCCCTTCGACCCCATGGCGGCGGCTAAGGGCGGCTACAAGCACTTCATGCTCAAGGAGATCATGGAGCAGCCGGAGGCCGTGCTCGATACTATCCGCGACCGGATCCAATTCGACCCTTTGGGGCTGCAGCTCGAAGACATGCCGCCCACGGAAGCTCTGAAGCGTATCCAGCGCGTCGTCCTCGTCGCGATGGGCACCAGCCTGCACGCGGCCATGGTCGGCAAGCACTACATCGAGCAGATAGCGGGGCTGCCGGCGGAGGTCGATAACGCCTCAGAGTACCGCTACCGGAAGCCGATAATCGGGCCGGAGACGCTGCTGATCTCCGTGGCGCAGTCCGGCGAGACTGTCGATACGCTGGAAGCGATGGCTGAGGCCAAGAAGAGCGGCGCGCTGGAGATCACCGTCTGCAACACCCCCGGCAGCCAGGCGACACGCGTCGCGGACGGCGTGGTGTACACGCGCTGCGGCCTGGAGATCGGCGTCGCCAGCACGAAGACGCTTCTCGGCTCGATAGTCGCCCTCTATATGCTGGCCTGCTATCTCGGCCAAGAGCGAGGCCGTCTGAATGAGGCGCAGCTCAGCGAGCTACTCACCCCACTAGCGCACATGCCGCAGCTCATCGGCACCGTCGTCGGCAGGGCGCAGGAGCTCGAGGAGCTGGCGCACACGTTTTTCCGTCACCAGGACTTCCTCTATCTGGGAAGGGGCATCGAATATCCCATAGCTATGGAGGGTGCGCTCAAGCTCAAGGAGGTGAGCTACATTCACGCCGAGGGGTATCCGGCTGGCGAGATGAAGCACGGGCCGATCGCGCTCATCGACCAGGAGATGCCGGTGGTGACCATCGTCGTGCGGGACGACCTGCGCGACAAGATGATCTCCAACCTGGAGCAGGTGAAGGCCCGCGACGGCATCGTCATCGCCCTGGCGACCGAGGGCGACGAGGAGATCGCGAAGCTCGCGGACCACGTCATCTATCTGCCGGAAACGACGCCCCTGCTGATGCCGCTGCTCACGGCGATACCGCTACAACTACTGGCGTACCACATCGCCGTATACCGCGGCTGCGACGTGGACCAACCGCGCCACCTGGCGAAGACCGTCACCGTCGAATAGGGGTTCCCCCCAGGGGGGAGCCGCCTATTGTTCTTATTTCCTTTCGCCCGATAATAT
>JBGQNJ010000283.1:0-2576 GCA_041501065.1 Dehalococcoidia bacterium | reverse complement strand
GTCGTGCGCCGCATCCGCTGCGACGTACAGCGAACGCTGCCCGACACCGAGGTCGCGTAGCCGCACGATCGCATCCGTCGGGTAGCGCTGCGTCAGGTCCTCCACCCATTCCAGCCGGCAGATGCCCAGGTCATAGTTTCCGAGCGCGATCTGGATGGGTATGTCCTTCTCGCGGAAGACGCGCATCTGGACGCCGTCGTCTCTCGCGCCGCTGACGTAGGAGCGCGAGCCGTGCACGTACTCGTTGACGGCCAGCCCTGCCTGGGCCAGCAGCATTCCGACGGGCTCCCGCAGGTCGCCGGTAGGCAGAGCAAGCCTTATCATGGGCCGTCCACCTCTGCGACGCGAAGGACTTCGTCGAGCGTTCGGAAGTCCTGGGTCTTGGCGCCCGCCACGTCTCGTAGCTTATATGTGAAGGCGCCCTCGCGGCGCTCGACCGTCAGGAGCCGGTCGTCCGGCGCGGCGCGCATTCGCGGCAACGCTATGGCAACGCGATTCCCCAGCGCGCGCAGCCGCTCAGCGGCGGCGAAGGCCTCAGCCAGCGTTGCAGCGTCGTCTCCGCGAGCCTCAACAAGCCACCGTCGCGGCAGCGTCGCAGCCTCCGGCACGGCGTCGACGTGCGATACGATCTCGGCAAGAGACAGAGCGAAGCCGGAAGCCGGAGCACTCTCTCCGCCGAGGAGCGCAATCAGGCCGTCGTAGCGGCCGCCGCTGCCCATGCGACAGCCCGCGGCGCGGAACTCGAACACCGTGCCGGTGTAATACTCGAAGTTGCGCACGAGCGTGGTCTGGATGCCATGGGGGCAGTCCAGCCGGTTAAGCGTGTCGCTGACGGTGGCCAGCTCATCCAGGGCGCCGGCGATTCCCGGCACTGCGGCGGCGAAGGCGCTGCGCAGGTCGGAGAGATACTGGCGTGCACCTCCCTCCGCCTCGAACAGCAGGTGGAGCGGCGCCTGCAGGTCGGGAAGTCGCGCTTCGATCTCTTGGATGACCGTCAGGTCGCCATCGAGGAGTCTGTCGTACCGGGCAGCCTGCTCTTCCGGCTGCAGCCCCGTCTGCGCGAGCACAGCCCGCACAAGGCCGGCGTGCGATAGCCCGACCTCGATGTCGCGAAGGCCAAGGCGCTCCAGTACCGCCTTGCCGAGAAGGACCATCTCGACGTCGCCGGCCGGGCTCGGGTTGCCGATGAGCTCGACGCCGCACTGCCAGTCCTCGCGCGACTCGTCGCCGCCGGTAAAGCGAAAGACGTTCTGAACGTAGAAGTAGCGTTCAGGCCGGCCGCCGCTGGCGTTTTCGACATAGAGGCGGACCGTAGGGATGGTAGCGTCAGGTCGGAGGACTACGCGTTCGCCGCTCCAGCCATCCCAGTCGAGAAACGAGTAGACCCGGCCGAGCATCTGCGGAGACAACGTGCCCGCCGCGGTGAACAGGTGCAGGTACTCGATGGTCGGGGTGCGTATCTCCGAGTAACCCCAGGCCGCGCAGACGCGGCCAAAGCCCTCCTCCGCGCGACGGTAGAGGGCCGTCTCCTCCGGCAGCAGGTCCCGCATGCCCGGACAGCGCAATGATTCGATTCCATCGGTCATCAAGCACTCCAAGGCCGGCCGCAAAGGGCCCGCCCTGCCGGTAGTCTACAATAGCGTTTTCCCTCATTCAACTTGGCGCGAATGGGCGAGCAGTCCTTCAACCTACCGATCTCACGCGTATAATGGCAGAGAGGCACAAGTGAGAAACCCGAACTCCTGGCGCCGCGGGATCAACAGAATGCGTCTGTTAGTCGCCTGCCTGCTGCTGGCGGCGGGCGTGGCTGCCCTTTCCTGCGGCAACCCAGTGCACAAGAGCCAGGCCGTCAACGTGATCACCGTCGACGGCCTCATCAACCCGGTCATGGCGCGTTATGTCGAGCGTGGGATCAGCAACGCCGAGAGCGCACATGCCGTCGCCGTGGTCATCCGCGTCGACACGCCGGGCGGCCTCGAACAGTCGATGCGGGACATCGTCCAGAGCATCGAAGGGTCCAGCGTCCCTGTCATCACCTATGTCTCGCCGTCCGGCGCCCGCGCCGCATCGGCCGGGACGTTCATCGTGATGGCCGGAAACGTCGCTGCCATGTCCCCGAACACGACGATGGGCGCGGCGCACCCTGTCGACATCACCGGCGGCGACATCACGGGCACCCTCGGCGACAAGGTGACGAACGAGGCGGCCGAGTACATACGAGGCATCGCCCTTCTGCGCGGGCGCAACGCCGACTGGGCGGAACAGACCGTGCGCCAGAGCGTCGCGGCGAACCAGGACGAGGCGCTGAGCCTGAATGCAATCGACCTGGTCGCCGACAACCTGGACGACCTCCTGACCAAGGTGGACGGCCGTTCGGTCCCGCTCACGTCCGGTGGGCAGATGACGCTGCAGACGAAGGACGTCCCCGTCGTGACGAACGGCATGACGCTGATAGAGCGATTCCTGCTCATCATCAGCGACCCGAACATCGCATTCATCCTGCTCAGCCTGGGCAGCCTGGGCCTCTTCATCGAGCTCTTCCATCCCGGCATCTTCTTCCCGGGTGTGTTCGGCGC
>JBGQNJ010000282.1:0-2581 GCA_041501065.1 Dehalococcoidia bacterium | reverse complement strand
TCATCGCGGAGCTGGAGCCGGACAAACGTGGGCCCTACGCCGGCGCCGTCGGCTACTTCGACCTGCGCGGCAACCTGGATACGGCGATAACCATTCGCACCATCGTCATGAAGGACGGCGTGGCGCACGTCCAGGTCGGCGCGGGCATCGTCTACGATAGCGTGCCCGAGCGCGAGTACGAGGAAACGCTGAGCAAGGCGCGGGCGCTGCTGCGGGCCATCGAGCAGGCTGAGGAGACGGCGGCGCCGCCGCGGCCCGCCGTGCGAGGGTACTGACGTGCTCCTGCTCATCGACAACTACGATAGCTTCACCTTCAACCTCTACCAGTACCTCGCCGAGCTGGGCGCGGACCTGCACGTCGTGCGCAACGACGCGACCACGTTGGAGGCAATCGAGGCGATGGCGCCGGAACGGATCGTCATCTCACCGGGGCCTGGCACGCCGCGGCAGGCGGGCATCAGCGTCGAAGCCGTCCGGCGCTTCGCGGGCGTCGTGCCTATACTCGGCGTTTGCCTCGGCCACCAGTGCATCGGCGAGGCGTTCGGCGCGACCGTCGACGGCGCGGGGGAGATCGTCCACGGCAAGGTGTCGGAGATCCACCACGACGGCAAGGGAGTCTACCGCGGCCTGCCTAATCCCTTCCCGGCGACTCGCTACCACTCCCTTGCGGTACGTCGAGATAGCGTCCCGCCGTGCCTGGAGGTGACCGCCTGGACGGAGAGCGGCCTGGTCATGGGCATTCGACACCGCGACCTGCCGGTCGAAGGCGTCCAGTTCCATCCGGAGTCGATCATGACGCCGGCTGGCAAGAGCCTGCTGCGCAACTTCTTGGAGCTAGCGAGAGGAGGGCGAGATGGCGGATGCTAACACGGCGCTTGTGACCCTGGCTTGCGTTCAGGGTGTCATCAATGCGGTTCTACTGGGAACGACGGTCTACTATGCCCGCAAGACGAAGGATATCGCCTCCGCCACGAAAGAGCAGGCGGATGCTACTCGGGAGCAAGCGCAGGCACAGAGGGAGCAGCTCGCCGAGGCTAAGGCAGCCCGCTCACAGCAGATACGGCCCGTGGTGAGGGTCGATAGAGTAAACGGCAGCTTGAAGGGCCAACCGAGAGTAACGATCCGAAACGTGGGCCGAGGAGACGCAACGAATGGCACTGCCACAATTGAGTGGCGGGGAGGCCGTTTCAAAGAGCATTCGGGTTGGAGTCTCACGGCTGAGCCTGGCAAAGACACGGCATTCACGTTCGAGAAGGAGGAAGGCCAGGAGCAGGAAACCCCGGATTCTAGGCCGCGCGTGGTCATCGAGTGCGACGACAATGATGGGGTTCGGTGGCGCTCCGGCAGGAACCTGCGTGTAGACGATGACACAGGCGCTTGCGATATGGCTGAGGAGTTCGGCCCCGAAGAGGTGAAGACATGATGAGGGAATCAATCGCCAAGCTCATCGACGGCAACTCCCTCTCCGAGGAGGAGGCGGCCGCCGTCATGGAAGAGATCATGTCCGGCGAGGCGACGCCCGCCCAGCTCGCCGCGTTCCTGACAGCGCTGCGACTCAAGGGCGAGACGGTCGACGAGATAGTCGGCATGGCGCGGGTCATGCGGGCGAAGGCCTGTCGCGTCTCCTGCGAGGGAGCGCTCCTCGACACCTGCGGCACCGGCGGCGACGCCAGCGGCACGTTCAACGTCAGCACGGCGGCGGCGTTCGTCGCGGCAGCGGCGGGCGCCAGGGTCGCGAAGCACGGCAACCGGGCGATGAGCAGTCGCTGCGGCTCCGCCGACGTGCTCGAGGCGCTGGGCGCGAAGATCGAGCTGTCGCCGGAGGAGGCGGCGGCGTGCCTGGAGCAGACGGGCTTCTGCTTCATGTTCGCGCCGCGCTACCATCCGGCGATGCGCCATGCCGCCGGCCCGCGACGCGAGATCGGCATTCGCACGGTCTTCAACATACTCGGGCCGCTGTGCAATCCGGCCGGCGCGACCCGTCAGGTCCTCGGCGTCGCCGACGAATCGCTGGGCGAGAAGATGGCGCAGGTTCTTGCCCGCCTCGGCTGCGAACGTGCCATAATTGTCCACGGCGAAGACGGCCTCGACGAGCTGAGTCCGGCGGGACCGTCGCGAGTGTGGGAGATCAGGGGCAGTGCTATCGAGCGCTATCGCGTCTCGCCCGCCGATGCGGGGCTGCCATCACATCCGCTGTCGTCGGTGGGCGGCGGCACGCCAGAGGACAACGCGCGCATGCTGCGGTCGGTGCTCGGCGGCGAGGCGGGCGCCCTGCGCGATTTCACCCTGCTCAACGCAGCGGCGGGCCTCCTGGCCTTCGGCCTGGCCGGCGACTTCGCGGATGGCGTCGCGATGGCGGCGGACGCCATCGATAATGGTGCGGCCAACAAGAAGCTGGACCGCTTCATCGAGGTGAGCAATGCCACAGGCTGATGAGATGCCGACGGTGCTGCAGCGCATCGTCGTCGCAAAACGCGAGGAACTGCTGCGACTGCGAGACAAGATGCCTCTCGCCGCGTTGAAGGAGCGGGCGGGGCGACAGCCGCAGGGGCGCAGCCTCGCCGTCGCGCTGCGGGAGGGG
>JBGQNJ010000281.1:0-2628 GCA_041501065.1 Dehalococcoidia bacterium | reverse complement strand
GGAGCTTGGCGCCGAGGCGGTTGTGCGGGAGCATGCCGCGCACGGCGTGCTCGATGACGCGCGTCGGATGGGTGGCCATCAGTTTCTCCAGGGTGACCTGTTTCAGACCGCCCGGGTACTGTGTGTGCCGGTAGTAGATCTTCTGTCGCATCTTGTTGTTGCCGCTGACGTGCACGCGCTCGGCGTTGACGACGACCACGAAGTCGCGCATGTCCAAGTAGGGCGTGAAGTCGGGCCGGTGCTTGCCGCGCAGGAGCGAGGCGACACGTGTGGCGAGGCGCCCCAGCGGCTGGTCGGCCGCGTCGACGACGTGCCACTTCGGGACGATGTCTTTCGCCTTAAGGCTGTATGTCTTCATAGATGTCCGTCTCTTCGTCAAAATCCAGGTCCGGGTAGGTTACCCGCATAAGGCATAGCCCCTGCGGCGGCGCCGCCGGTCCAGCAGCGGCCGGCTTGCCCTCCCGCAGAAGCGCTTCGAAGGACTGCGGCGTCTGCCGGCCCAGTCCCACCTCAACCAGGGCGCCTACCGTGCGCCGCACCTGGTGAGGCAGGAAGGCATCGGCCTCCGCCTCGAACGATACCAGCCGACCGAACCGCCGCACGTCGAATCGATGCATCGTGCGGACGGTCGAAGCTTCCGACTCCTCCGGACTACCGGTGAAGGCGGCGAAATCATGCCTGCCCACGAGACACGCCACGGCGTGCTGCATCGCCGGCACGTCGAGCGGTTGCTTGACGTGCCATGCCCGCCAGCGCAGGAGCGGCGAAGGCGCCCGGCCGTCATAGACCAGGTAGCGATACAGCCGCCTGCGCGCCCGCCGCCGGGCGTCGAAGTCGAGCGCGACTTCGCGTGCCCCGCGAACGGCGATGTCGTCCGGCAGCCAGTAGTTCAGGCCGTCGACGAAGACTGTCGCGTCGAACGGACAGCGCGTCAGGAAGGACGCGACCTGGCCGCGGGCGTGGACGCCGGCGTCGGTGCGGCCGGCGAAGGCGGCGCGCGCGGTTTCGCCGGTCAGCCTCTTTATTGCCCCCTCCAGGCTGCCCTGGACTGTCGGGGCGTTCTTTTGAATCTGCGACCCGCCGTAGCGGCTGCCGTCGTACTCCAGGAGGAGGGCGATGCGTCTGCGGTTGCCCTCGACCGGCTGCTGCGACGTCATCCTGACGGGCGAAGGCTCCGGCGGACCCGGGCCTTCAGACAAGCTCCAACTGGGCGACTTCCGCGCCGTCGCCGACGCGGCGGCCCAGCTTGACGATGCGCGTGTACCCTCCGGGGCGAGTCGCGTAGCGCGGCGCGATGTCGTCGAACACCTTCTTTACGATGTCGGTGTCGTTGACGACGCGCAGGGCCTTGCGACGGGCGTGGAGGGTGCCGTCCTTGCCGAGGGTAATCACCTTCTCGGCTATGCCGCGTACCTCCTTGGCCTTCGCCTCGGTGGTGCGGACCTTCTCATAGCGGAGGAGGTCCGTGACCAGGCCGCGGAAGAGTGACTGGCGCTGTGGCGTCGACCTCCTGAGCTTTCTACCGGCGATTTTGTGTCTCATGCGTAATCGGGGGCTTCCGCCTCAGGCGGGGTGGCCTCCGCTACTCCTCTTCCTTCTCTTCCGGCGACTCCTCGCTTTCCGGCTGCTCCTCCGTCTCGCCCGCGGGCAGGTCTTCGCCGGCCTTGCGCAGGGCCTGGAGGAGGGCGGCGCCGAGGGCGCCCATTGATTCGCTTTCTTCTCCTTCGTCCTCTTCCTCATAGCCGGCGGGCATCTCTTCGCCCTCAGGCTCGGGCTGGAGGAAGCCCATCTGGATCAGCTTGGCGCGCAGCTCGTCGTAGGACTTGCGGCCGAAGTTGCGCAGGGCAAGGAGGTCGTCCTCGCTCTTTTCGAGCACCTGTCCGACGGTCATGAGGCCGCTGCGCTTGAGGCAGTTGTAGGCCCGGACGGAGAGGTTGAGCTGCTCGATCGGCGTGTTGTAGCGGTCGGGCGAGAGGGCAGCGCCGACGCCCAGGCCGCGTTCGACGATTGCCGGCTGCGGCTTGCCAAGCTGACTGAAGAGGATTAGCTGGTCCATGAGGAGGCCGGCGGCGCGGCTCACGGCTTCGGCGCCGGTGAGCGTACCGTCGGTCCACACTTCGAGGATCAGGCGATCATAGTCGGTGACCTGGCCGACGCGCGTGCGCTCGACGTGGTAGTTGACCCTGCGAATGGGCGTGAAGATGGCGTCCACCGGGATGACGCCGATGGGCATGGGTTCGCGCTCATTGGCGGGCCAGTAGCCGTGCCCCTGCTCGACCGTGAACTCGACCGTCAGGTGCGCGTCCGGGGAGTCGAGCGTGGCGAGGTGGAGATCGGGGTTGATGATCTCATAGTCGGCGGTCGCAGGGATGTCGCCGGCGGTGATTTTCGCCTCGCCGGAGGCCTCCAGGTAGAGCTTGCCGGGCCGCTCGGTGAGGGCACGCAGGCGTATCTCCTTCACGTTGAGGAGAAACTCCATTGTGTCTTCCTTCATGCCCGAGATGGTGGAGAACTCGTGCTCCACCTCCTCGACGCGCACGGCCGTGACGGCGGCGCCCGGGAGCGAGCTGAGGAGGATGCGGCGCAAGGCGTTGCCTATGGTGGTGCCAAAGCCCGACTCCAGAGGCT
>JBGQNJ010000280.1:0-2634 GCA_041501065.1 Dehalococcoidia bacterium | reverse complement strand
CGCTGACGCAGTCGGGTCGGTCGAGGGAGCCTTGCCGCCGCCGCACCCCACGAGTAGGGCGCTTCCCAACGCTATGATCAAGATTCTTCTCATGTCGTCTCTTTTCTCGGCGGGGAGTTCATTATGGGCCCTCCACGCGACTTGTCAAGGAGCGCTCCGTCACTGACACGTCCTACATAGAAGCCCCTTCGCGTCGCCGCGTCCTCGGGGTGCCGCCGCTCGATCTCCGCATTCGATAGCTCCTCCCGGCCACGGCGTAGACGGCCGCCACATCTCTTACAACGCGATACTCGCGAAAAGGTTAATTGCAGGGAGTGCAGAGGAAAAGGGGCAGTTACATCGCCCGCAGGCGCGCGATGCGCTCTTCGATCGGCGGGTGCGTCGAAAAGAGGCCGTTGAGCCAGCTCTGGTGCTCCATCAGCGGACTGGCGATGTACAGGTGCGCCGTCGCCTTGTTCGCCTCCGCCAACGGCTCCTTGTCCGCCGCTATCTTCTCGAGGGCGCTTGCCAGGCCCTCCGGATAGCGCGTAAGCAGCGCCCCCGACGCGTCCGCCAGGTACTCGCGCTGTCGCGATAACGCCAGTTGGATGAGCTGCGCCGCTATCGGCGCCAGGATCGCCGCCAGGAGAGCGAAGGCGTAGATGATGATCACCGCGGCGCCACCGTTGCGGCCGCGGTTGCCCATCCGACTGCCGGCGCCCCAGATCGTGAATCGCAACATGAAGTCGGCCATAAGCGCCACTAGACCGACCAGCACAACAACCATTGTCTCCAGCCGGATGTCGTAGTTGCCAATGTGCGACAGCTCGTGCGCGACGACGCCCTCCAGCTCCAGGTGGTCCATCTTCCGGAGGAGCCCGCGTGTTACACAGATAACAGCGTTGCTCGGGTTGCGGCCGGTCGCGAAGGCGTTGGGAGCGCTGTCCTCGATGACGTAGAGTTTCGGCATCGGCAGGCCGGCGCCGATGCACAGGTTTTCAACGGTGCGGTAGTAGTCCGGCTCCTCCTCCTTCGTCACGGGGTGCGCACTGGAGATGGCCAGGGTGACGCTCGTCGAGGCGTAGTAGCTGAACAGCGCGTACAGGATCGCCGGGACGATGAGGAACGGCGCGAAGGCAAACGGCAGGCCGAGGAGGATGCCCATTGCGACGAGAAAGCCGCCGACGACAACGATGAACACGGCGAGCAACAGGACCGTGTTGCGACGGTTGGCGCCTATGCGATCGTAGACGAGGACCTTGTCCTGGACCATGCGTCCCTACTGCGTCGGAGGCTGTGGGGCCTGCGGCGGCTCGGGCGGCTGTGGCGCCTGGAAGCTGACCTGCGGCACCTCGCGCGCCTCCTCTTCCGCCTCGAAGAACTCGAACGGCTTCATGCCCATCATGTTGGCGACGAAGACGTTCGGTATCACCTGGATGCGCTGGTTGAAGTTGCTGACGTTGGTGTTGTAGAACTGGCGCGCGTAGGCGATCTTCTCCTCGATGTCGGACAACTGGCTCTGGAGGGCCATGAAGTTCTCGCTGGCGCGTAGCTGTGGGTAGGCCTCCGCCACGGCGAACAGGGAGCGCAGCGCCTGCGTGAGCTGGTTGTTCGCCGCCGCCGACGCGGCCGGCCCCTGCGCGCTCTGGAGCATCGCGCGGGCGTTGGTGACGGCTTCGAACGTGCCGCGCTCGTGGGCCGCGTAGCTGCGGACGGTCTCGACGAGGTTGGGGACGAGGTCGGCGCGCTTCTTGAGCTGCACGTCGATGCCGGACCACGCCTCCTGCGTTCGTACCCGTGCCCTGATGAGCCCGTTGTAGATGCCCAGCAGCATGAGGCCCATCAGCACGACTATGGCGACGACGACTATGATGACGATGACACCTGCTGTCACGGCGTTACCTCCTCGGCGTCTTGCCTTTGTTGCGGCCATTCTAGCAGAGCCGATCGCCTCCAACAATGAGCCCAGGTGTGGTACGCACGAGTGAAGGCGAAAGACCGTCTCGCTTGATGGCGACGTGGCGGGCAGCGTCTAAGGCGCAGTTCTAATCAGAATCCTGTCAACGCCAATCTGAAAGGAGCTCAGCAACTGGTCTGGCTTGGTGAAGACATCCGTTTCCGCGTAGGTGTTGATGACCGAATTCGCGCGGAAGGCAGCCACTACCTGATTGTCGGCGGAGTAAGGGTCCGCTTGGCGCAAGTTCCGGATTATGAATGGCAATTCCCCTTGTGCGGCGAGGTCTTCGGCGTAATTGGCCACGGCGGGACATGCATCGTCAATGCCTACTAGATAGGTCTTGTAGAAACCGGGGTTGCCCAAGTAATACTCATCGTAGAAGAAACTGTTAGCTGTTGCCCCGGACAAACCGTATCTAATCCCGGAAGGCGCACCGTTAGTTGAATCAAATCTCGATTCATTAAGGACGATGCGCCCGACAAGGCTGTCTATTTCCGGCTTGAAGTCAAGGTTACATGCGGTGATGGCTAGCAACCTCACCGTGCCACTCAAATCGCTTATAGTCTGAACCCAATAATCCCGTCCCCGGAAACTGCTCTCAGTGAGTGAACCGTCCTGCGATTTCCTCACAAAAAGCGGTGATCCCAGCGTTTCCTTGACTTTCTCGCTGCTGATTCCCGCAGCCAGGGAGCCGATTT